>JAZQBH010000022.1:0-6002 GCA_045545655.1 Oscillospiraceae bacterium | reverse complement strand
TAATGTTATCTTTGTAGTATTCAGCTAATTCCACCGCTTTGCAAACTTTATCACTCTTATTTTTGATTATTTCGCTCCTTTTTGAAATACAATACTGCCATATTCCAATAATAGCACCAACAACCACATAGAAATTTGTCACAATTTGAACTGAATAATACAGCCGTTCCATCCAAGATAATGCATCATTCTCACTTACATTACTTGAAAACATATACAAAATAATCATTAATAAAACAGCAACAATAACCAGCACTATAGTTATAATTGTTCTTTTTAGATTATTTTTTTCAAATTTCTTCATAAAAATCACCTCTCAAGCTTCATTATATCATTTTTCTACAATTTTTGCAATAGTAAAAATTAAAAAGCCATCCGAGGATGATATGCCCTCAAAAGTTAAACATTTTTTGAGGGCATATCAAAATTGGGCGAGGTTTGCTCACATTATGACATTAAAGTCAAATCATTGACATTTACAGCACCAATTACGTTGATACCCTCTGCGATAACAACACGTTCGCCGCTTATCTCTTTTACGGTGTACGTTTTCTCGTACACAAACTCCGAATACTTTCTGTTCGTGCCGTAAACATTTGCACCCTGATTTACACGCACGGTGCTGCCCACCTCGATTGTGGAGGCAATTTCCTTTGTAGCAATCACCGTTTCCTCGGTGAGCGTCACATTCTTCGCCCCTGCTCCTCTAATTTCCGAGAGATAGCCTTCGGCGGTAGTCTTGTCGGCGAACAACGCAGTACTCTGAACACGATACAGAACGCCTTCGTCTTGGCTCAAGATTGCGTTGACCTTTGCGGCAATATCACCAAGTCTTTCGTACAGATAAGTACCAGGGCAAGATTTATTCGCAAACCACCTATGTACAGTCATATTCTGTTTATCTACCTGACCTATTAAAGACTTGTCACCTTTCCACAGCAATTTCTTTATGTTATTGCGCTTGCAGATATCAGCTACCAACTGTATCAGTGCATTGTATGCCTCATCAGTTACCGCATAGGGTTCTGTTTCATCAGACGCTACCTCAATGGTAATTGCCCTGTGGTCATTTGCAGAATTAGAAGAACACCAAGAGCGGTCTTTTTCGTTAACACTCAAACCGATACTACCATCTTTGCCGACAACATAGTTTGATGACACCTGTCTATCAGTCGTTGCAAACATATCACAACCCTGCTTTGCCGTAACCTGTCCTACATAACAATGGATTGTGATTGTATCGATTTCGTGATTTCGGTTAGGTGTTTTATGCTTTGTGATATTGGTGTAAGTAATCAATGGGCTGTTGGTAAAATCCTTATTTTCCATTAGTCCTCACCGTCCTTTTTGTTTTCGTGATTAGCGGAGTCCGCCAGACCCTCGCCGAGGACGTATCCCACAACCGCTGCACCGCTGAGAATACAGCCGCTGACGGTTTCGGCGGTGTCAGCGTTGCCGCCGAGTGCCACGATAAGTCCTGCCACAAAGCCAGCCACGCTCACCCACAGCTTGCGGCTGGTGAGCTTTTTTGTCCAATCAATCTTCATAAAAATACCTCTCTTTCATAGTGGGGCGAGGTTTACCCTCGCCCCTATTATCCTGTTTAATCGTGTTCGGGCGGTTCAGTCGGCAGAGCCAGCACCTTATCATAAAGGTCTGTCGCTACGTCATTACCGCCGAGATTATGGTAAGCCTGATATTCCTTTTTCAGGCTCTCCTTTTCATAAATGGGGCAGTAGCCGAGTTCTATGTACTTCTCATAGGAACGGATAATCGCCTCACGAAGCAGGCATTGTGTACCCTTCGCCACGTTCTGCCGCAGTTCGTCCCACTTCTCATACTTTTCCATCTCCTCTTTGCGTAGCTTAGCGTGTTTCTTTCCCCACGCCGCCATAACCGCCGAGAAAACCGAAATTACCACTGATGACGCCGCCGAAATAATTGCCACTATGATTGCACTGTCCATATCATTTCTCCTTTTGTTTTTATAATAATCAACCTTCTTCTGTTGATTCATTCGTAATTTCATACGTAATTTTCATCGTCTGTGCATTTGTTTTTGTTACAGGTGTTGCAAGATTATTGATGGTTGCCAGATACGGATGATAAATCCACAACGCACATTCACTGTATGTCGCCCTGGCGGTTTGTGCGATAAAAAATGGTGATATATCACCATTATTGTAAGCGTAGAAATTATTCGGATTATAATCGCTCCTCATACACTCACCATTGTTGACGCTATAATATGTGCCTCCGGCATAAAACCACCAGCGGTTGGCACAATAGCACATACTACCAATCTGATTTAGACCGAAGCTCAGAGGCGTAACACGTTTAACGAAATTACCTGAAAAATCGAAAAGTCCAACTGTATATGGCGTACTACCGCCCTCAGACAAGTATAATGTCACATAAATTCCATCATCATTTGTCCCTATTACATCCATAACAGATGAATAGTCGTCAGGCAATTTCAAAACCGCCACCTGTTCCTGTATCAATGATGATATGCTATAATCTATTTCCGCAAACCACACACTGTTTGTCCCAAGCATTGTAAAACAATATATTGTTGGTTTGTTCGGCAAGGATAGCACCTTCGGTGTTCGATTCTGGTTAAGCGTGAACTCTATTGTTTTTTCAAGATACACCACAGGTGTAACGTTCAACGCATCGCCAACTTTAATGTTCTTTGTGTTGTGACAATGAGCATACGCAAGATACAAAGTATTGCCATAACAGCGGTAAGCTGCATAATTATCGTGATTTAATACGCCTGCGGCAGAATATCCAGATGGTCCATTATAAGTTATGTTGTTTTTCAGAGCGGTTGCTCTAAGATTATCATTGCTGTTATAGTATAATCCTGTATTTCCTCCTTCTCGGCTTGTAAGCGATAGTGAGTATATTTCGCCGTTCGCCTTGTCAGTTGAAAAATCCCAAACACTTCGATATCCGTTTGCTATTTCTCCTGATTCTGACGTATTCAGCGTGCCTCTGTATTGGTTCGTGCCACTATATTCACCGCCTGCGTATCCTATATTGCGCACATCGGCAGGCGGAAATATAAGGTCAGGGTTTTCAGGGAGCATTTTATCCCACAACAATATTCCGCCCATACCATTTGTCTGTAAGGGTAACACCCAGTTACTGAGGTCTTGATATCTCGTCTGTAAGGTGTACTCAATCGGCAGATTAAGTGCATTCGTCATAGCGTTTGTAACCATATTTTCATTGGTTATTCTCAGTTCTTCTGCTCCGCTTGCCGCATTGAAAAGCTGTATTGTTGATTTACCTTTAATCATCGGGTTATTCCTCGCTTTCTGTACTATCATGATGGAGTGAACGCAATAACAAAATCCTTTATACATTCACCTGACGTATAATCAAACAAATTTCCGTTCTTATAAGCAATAGCTACTGTACCGCCTGTTATGCTGCCGCTTTCCACTGTAAGTCTGACTTGATTGTACTGTGTCTGCACCACATCAATAACGCTTATTTGCTGTGTGGTCGTTCCTACAACAGCTGTAACGCTAATGGCAGATATATCAGGCGGTCCGTCAAAGTATACACTATTGTAGCAATCAATGTAAATTACTGCATCGCCATCGTTATATGCCTTATATGGCACTGCAGGCAAAATATCTGTTAATGCGGCCAGACAGACATTTTGTCGGTTTGCCGACAGGGGTTTAATCGCCTCGTTGATAGCGTAATGCTTAGGTTCAGCTATAATGTGCGTTACATTATCTGTAATAGCCGAAATCGTTACCTTGTCACGCAATATCTTTATAGGAGCAATATTTTCACGGATTGTAATAGTGCCGTCCCAGGCTACGTTTCTTGCAAGTCCCGAACCCATAATGTAAGCAGAAGAGGGTGCTGTAACCGTACCCACCGCTTCATCACTCCTAACTGTAAGAGCCAATGAATGTGAACCGTTAGTCACACCAATCAAAGGAAAAGAAAACGTCTTAATGCACAAGCCCTCAGAACAGTTTTCCTGAAAAGTGCCCATTGTCGAATTATCGTATACAAGCGAAAAATCCACTACACCGCCTTTGGTCAATGCCAATTGAAGAGTAGCACCGTAAACAGGCACAGTTGATTGTGTAGCCGCAAAATTTATCTTAAGAATACTGGTTGAAATTGTATTAACAGGGCTTGATTGTATCACAGATGCATAATACACTGTTGTGCCTGAATTGCTTTCTTTGGTTTTCCCTGCTGCCGCTGAACCTGTGCGATAATCAGTTTCCGTTGCCGTTTCAACCTCTGCGGATATTTCCGAACTGAAACCGCCGTCATATTCCCAAGTATATCCCATAACAGGAATGGGATATTCAGCAGCTGATGTTGCTACAGTTATCATATCCCAGACATCAACACAAGGGTCGCCCAGTAAGCATTTTATCTTAGCCGCATAATACCCAAAGCCCTTAATTTTATCCCACACATTCTTCAAGATGTAATCGGACATATAAGGATTTTCCAGTACTATCCCCTGCACCCCTTCCTCGACCTTGCCTTGCCAGTTATACTTGTCATCGTCATAGTAGCATTGCAGATAGTCCAACGAAAAATAATCTTCGGCTATTTCAGGGGCTTCGGCACGGTCTGGTGTAATCCTATAGCCGTACTGTGAATACCATTTAAAAGCGATGTTTCCCTCTCTGTCGCACACAACAAAACAGCCCCACAACTGAGCAAACATACTAAGGACTTCTCTTATTGTGTGTCCTGCTGGCTTAACATTGATTTCATAATCAGGTAGGTTTTCTTTATCCCATACAACATTTACATTGTAACTCTCCGAAAAATCCTCAAGAAGTGCAGACATTGTAGTAGGAAAAGACACTTTGGTGTCATATTCTCTGTCAACGATTATCAAGTTATCCTGGCATTGTAGAGTTGTTTTGTCTGCTTTGGTCTGTACCTCGCTTATTCTGTATCGTCCCATAGGCAGCCACTCAATACTGCCGTCTGCCAATTCAAGCCCTATGTACAAAGCAAAGGATTGATTGGCAAGTCTTATTCCCTTGCTGACAATTTCAACGGTCAAACAAGAGGATAGCACCGAACCCAGCGTTAAATAATCAGACGAACTACTTCCGCCGTCATACTTTATGCTATATATGTCCTCGCCTTCGATAATCTGATTTTCAAGCACCAGCTTAGCCGAAAAGTGGCGACTTGTCTGTGATATTGCGTTCTTGTAGCTCTCAGAAGCATCATAATACAAAAGCCGTCACCTCTCAATCAGACTTACCTTTAAATCCTTGTACAACACTTTGTTGCCGACATATTGTTTTATCGGCAGCGATATATCACCTGCATACGCTTCAATTTTCTTTGTAGCATTGGTGTACGGGTCAAGAAAAACGCAACTGAAAAAAGCGTCTGTGTCCACATTAGCTGTTATTGTCTGCACCTGAACTTCATCAAGTAAACCCCAGCCAATTTCTAATTTGTATTTTCGGGATACAATATCCCCCACCATATACCCTGCCGCTGTACGCCCTGCATTCTTCGACCAGATTTTATTCAGGATGACCGTCATTGTATCGGGCACAGGCAATACAACATCATTGATTGTAATTACATTAGGCAAGTGCATTCACCCCCGATTTCTTTGTGTTCTGTCGGTTGCGTTTTACAATGTCCTTGTATATAACAGCACCGTCCAGATAAACATTAAGGCTGATACTTTCTCCACCGCCATATTCCGCAAGAGCCTCAGAAAGCGCCTGCTTCATTGTGGATAACGGACTGACAACCTCCGCTTCACGGTTGTTGTCGCCGAGAATTGAAAGGAACTCACCGTGATTTGCCGGAACTACTGTACCTGTTGCCAGTTTCGGGATTGGTATATGTGGGATTTTAGGCGGCTCGTCAGGAAGAGCAAAGCCCCAATCCTTACCAATCATCTCGCCTATCTGCTCTACAAGCTCCCCTACGCCGTTAACAACATTGGAAACCGCCCTATACAGCAGTGT
>JAZQBH010000021.1:0-3010 GCA_045545655.1 Oscillospiraceae bacterium | reverse complement strand
TATCCTCGGGGGCGTCCCAATTGTGCCATACGTTCTGAACGTCATCGTTGTCTTCCATAGCTTCAAGGAGAAGTCCCATCTTTTTAAGCTGGTCTTCATCGGTGAGCGTGGTGTATGTAGAGGGCACCTGCTCTGCCTGAGCGGAAATCACCTCATAACCACGGTTTGTAAGCTCTTCGGCAACTGCACCTACGGAAGCAGGGTCGGTAGAAATTTCTCCCACACCGTTCTCGAAACTGAAATCCTCTGCGCCAGCCTCAAGAATATCCTCCATAGCCTTATCCTCGTCGATGTCGCCATCTTCGTTGTTGAGCACGATAACACCCTTAAGCGAGAACATAAAGCTTACACAGCCAGAAGTTCCCATATTTCCGCCGTACTTATCAAAATAGTGACGAACCTCGCCCGCTGTACGGTTGCGGTTATCAGTAAGGCAGTCTACAATTACAGCAACTCCGCCGGGACCGTAGCCCTCGTATACGCAGTTCTCATAATCGTTCTTTTCAGAGCCGCCAGCCGCTTTTTTCAGCAGACGGTCGATGTTATCGTTCGGGATATTGTTAGCCTTTGCCTTCTGAACGAGAGTTGCAAGCTTTGAGTTGTTGGAAGGGTCTGCACTGCCTGTTTCCTTGATGCAAACCAGAATTTCACGGCTGATTTTCGTGAAAACCTTTGCTCTTGCGCCGTCCTTCTCGCCTTTTTTACGTTTAATGGTGCTCCATTTTGAATGTCCTGACATAACGTTCTCCTTAAATTTCCAATAGTTTCCTTTATCTTATATCACACAGCCGATTTGCACCGACTTATTACCTGAATTATCAATCTGAAGAAATCGGCAGTGCCGTGCAGATTGCCTCGAAAAGCTCCTTCACACGCTCGTGCTGACCCGAAAGACTGAGATAACCGAACAGCGCCTCAAGTGCTGTTGCACGGCGGTATTCAGAGGGTTTCGCACTTTTCGGAACGGAAATTCCGCCTGCGTTTCTGCCTCTGCGGAGAATATCCGCCTCACGCTCGGTAAGCATCGGCTCGATTACATTCACCGCCTCGGACTGATAGCTTGCCCTTACACGCTCAACCGCCAGATTGTGCAGTCTGCCTGCGTTAGTCTGATGGCGTGTTACTATTCGGTTTCGCACCAGTGTTTCGTAAACGCTGTCGCCGTAAAAAGCAAGCACGTTAGGACTGTACAAAGCCGCTTCCTTTTCGGTCAGAATTTCAAGCATAGTCAACTCTCCAGAATATAATAAACAAAGCTGTATTCCTCGCTGTGAAGGTTGAACATATACATATCTTTGTTAAGCTCACCTATTCCGCTGCGCACATCTGCGTCAGCCTCGCTGTCACCCTCAAGTTTTTTTACCAGCTCGTCAAGGGGAGTGTAATACTCCTTCGTCCAGTCGGTTTTCGGGGAGATTACGAAATCCATCACCTTAAATCCCTGTTCCTTAGCCTTAGGGATAACGCTGTCAAGCCGTTCGGGATAGCCGAAACGGTGCTGAACATAGCTTTTTGTATCGGGAGATGGCTCTATAAGCCAGCAGAGCGTTCTGTAGACTACAACTCCGCCACGCTTCGCCGACAGTTTAAGCTGTTCAAGGCGTCTGTCAACGCCATCGGGTTCAGTGCTGCCGTTGAACCACACGAAATCCCAGCCGCCGTCCGTCTGCATAACCTCATAAGCGCCGACGGTCTGTGCAGAAAGTCCAAGCTGACGTGCCTTTTCCGTTCTGAAATCCTCGTAAAAAGCCACTGTAACATCTGCTTTTGTGGTATCTGCAATCAGCTTCGGGGTGAAGTAATCGTCACCGAAAAACAGCGCTTTTCCTCCGTTTGGTTTTTTGCAAAGCTCCATAACGGCACGGGCTGTAGCCTCGCTGCCAGCAGTAGAGCGTTCCATTTCAGCAAGCAAAGAACTGATAAAACTCATACATTTAATCCCTCTTGTGAGTGAATGCGGTAAGGTTTGCGAATTATCTTACGTAGTTAAATTCAAAATCGAAGATAGAAACAAGGTCATCTTCTTCTATTCCCTGACGTTCAAGTTCGTCGATTATGCCGCTTGAACGCAGAACACGCTGGAAGTACTGAAGGCTTTCGTAATCCTCCATATTGCAGGTCGACAGGATAGGCGCAAGCCACTCGGCATCGACAATAAACACTCCGTCAACCTTTTCAACTGTGAAGGAATGCTTCTGCTCGTCAATCTGTGCGAGTTCTTCAAGAGTCAGCGGAACCGCCTCGTAACGCTTTACAGGCGGCAGCTTGTCAAGCTCGGCTGTAACAACGTCTATAAGCTTTTCAACGCCTTCTGTTGTAGCGGCGGAAATGCGGTAGAGCTTCAGCGACTTGCTTTCAAGATACTGCTCAAACGCCGCAATCTGCTCCTCAGTTGCCATATCGCACTTGTTTGCGGCAACAATCTGCGGAAGCTCAGCAAGCTCCTCGGAGAAGTTGGCAAGCTCGGCGTTAATCTTCTCGTAATCCTCGATAGGGTCACGGCCCTCAATGCCCGACACGTCAACAACGTGCACTATCAGGCGGCAACGCTCAACGTGACGGAGGAATGCGTGGCCAAGACCTATTCCCTCAGAAGCACCCTCGATAAGGCCAGGGATATCCGCCATAACAAAGGACTTTTCCCCACGCTTTACCACACCCAGCACAGGTGTAAGCGTGGTGAAGTGGTAGTTCGCAATCTTGGGCTTAGCGGCGCTTACTACGCTTATAAGCGTGGATTTTCCTACGTTCGGGAATCCGACAAGACCCACGTCTGCAAGCAGTTTAAGCTCCAGTGTGAGGTCAAACTTCTCGCCTGGGAAGCCAGGCTTTGCAAATCTCGGGATTTGTCTTGTGGGTGTTGCAAAGTGAACATTTCCCTTGCCGCCCTTACCGCCCTTTGCGACAACAACAGGCTCGTCGTCGGAAATATCCGCAAGGATACGGCCTGTGTTGGCATCCTTGATAAGCGTACCACGGGGTACCTTTATAATAGTAGGCGGCATAGACT
>JAZQBH010000020.1:0-3012 GCA_045545655.1 Oscillospiraceae bacterium | reverse complement strand
ACGAGGTTCTTCTCCTCAGAGATGACCAGATTCCCGGTGAAACATTTGATGTAGGTCAGGTA
Source organism: Oscillospiraceae bacterium (assembly GCA_045545655.1). Taxonomy (GTDB): domain Bacteria; phylum Bacillota; class Clostridia; order Oscillospirales; family Ruminococcaceae; genus CAG-115. Next base: position 2,950 of record JAZQBH010000020.1, on the reverse strand, counting down.
GTCAAGGTTTACATCTCAGGTGTTTCCAAGGAGTACAAAGAAGGCGACAAGAATCAGTACCTCAAGGTGTCAAGAACTGACAAGTGGCTGATTAAGCGCCTGTTTGAGCTTGAATGTCCCGATATTGCTGACGGCACCGTTGAAGTTAAGTCCGTAAGCCGTGCGCCTGGCAGCAGAAGCAAGGTTGCTGTATTCAGCAACGACCCTAATGTTGACGCAGTGGGTGCTTGTATCGGTCCTGAGCTTAGCCGTATCAAGGCAGTTACAAAGGAAATCAAGGGCGAGAAGATTGACGTTGTTCTGTATGACGAAAATCCTGAGGAGTTTATCAAGCAGGCACTCAAGCCCGCTGATGTTCTTCGTGTTATTATTACAAACCCTAATCCCGATAAGAGAACCTGCAAGGTAATCGTACCTGACAATCAGCTTTCTCTCGCAATCGGTAACAAGGGACAGAACGCATGGCTTGCTGCAAAGCTTACTGGATATAAAATTGATATCAAGTCTGAAAGCAATGTAGTGCCTGAGGATTACGAAACTGTTCCACTTGAAGAAAAATATCTCGTGTCTGAGGAAGAGCAGACAGAGAACGTTGCAGAAACTGCTGCGGAATAAGGAGAAACAATGGCGGTTGAAAAACATATTCCATTAAGGAAATGTGTAAGCTGCGGTGAGTTTATCGGGAAAAAGGGCGCTGTGCGTGTTGTGCGTGATAAAAACGGCACGGTTGCTGTTGACCCTACAGGAAAAATGCCAGGCAGAGGCGCATATCTTTGCAAGGATATGAAATGCTTTGAAATTGCCTTTAAGGGCAGAAAACTGGAACGCTCGCTTAAATGTCAGGTTTCCGCAGAAATTTATGAAACAATAAAGAAGGAGCTGACTGCTGATGAATAAGATATTGTCAACAATATGCCTGTGCAGACGTGCAAGCAAGCTGACGCTCGGTTTTGACGCAGTTGTTGAAGAGCTTCGTGGTGAGAAATTCGGGGGAGTAATCCTTGCTGAAGACGTGTCGGCGAAAACGGAAAAGGAAATCCGTTTTTACGCAGAGCAGAACGGCAAAGAGGTTATAAAAGCCGATTTCTCAATGAAAGACGCTGAAAAAGCAATAGGTAAACGAGCAGGAGTTTTCCTCATTAACGACGAGGGATTATTTGGTTCGGTTAAGAAACATATTTAACATTTAGATGTGGAGGAAATTTACATTGCCAAGTAAACAAACAAAATATAAGGTTCAGGACGTAGCTAAAGACCTTGGTGTTGATAAGGCAGAGGTTCTTAAGCTGCTTGACAGTGCTTTTCCGCTTGAAAATGCAAGAAAAGCAACTGCTACCATTACAGCTGATGAGGTTGGATATATCATCAATCTGTATTCGAAGAAAAATGAAGTTGACGATGTTACGGCTGCATTTGCCGCAACCAGAACTATGAAGACTGAAAAACCCGCTGAAACAGCAAAGAAGTCTGAAAGTAGCTCTAAGAAAAAGACTGCCGCAAAGGCAGATGAAACAACTGAAAAACCTGCTGCAAAGACTGAAAAGAAGCAGGTTAAGACTGTTAAGTCTGAGGTAAAGGCAGATAAAACAGAAAAGACTGAAAAGGTAGAAAAGGTTGAAAAAACCGAGAAGGCAGAAAAAACTGCTGAGCGCAAAACTGAAGTTAAGGCAGAAGTGAAGCCTGAAGTTAAAACAGAAGCAGAAGCTCCTGCAAAGGCAGAGATAAAGGCAGAAGTGAAGCCCGAGGTTAAGGCTGAAGTAAAGGCTGAGGTTAAGGCTGAGCCTAAGACCACAGCAAAGCCTGAGGCAAAGAAACCACAGGAAAACGATAAGCGTGACTTTAACCGTCAGGCTGCCCCTGCAAATCAGAACAACCGTAACAACGGTAACCGTGATAACAAGAACTTCCGTGACAACAGAGAAGACCGCAAGCCCCAGCAGACTTCACAGCAGAAGCCTGCGGCTAAGCAGCCCGTATCTCCCGCTAAGCCTATGATTGATTCAAGCAAGATTAAGGTGAATACTCCTCCTGTTCAGCAGAAGCAGAAGGGCGAGGCTGTTCAGCGTGGCGAACAGGTGAGAAAAACTGTTGATACACGTGGAAGCTATGTTGAGCTTGACAAGTACAATGAAAAGTACGAAACTATTGCACCTGCAAGCAAGATGAATAATGATAACTTCCGCAGCAAGCAGAAGATTCAGCAGAAGTCTCAGCAGAAGAACGGAAAGTATTCCAACAAGCGTGAAACTGAGGCTCAGAAGCTGAAGCGTCTTGAACTTGAGCGTGCAAGAAAGCAGCAGCTTAAGGTGCTTATCCCCGATGAAATCACTGTCGGAGAGCTTGCAACAAGACTTAAGGCAACCGCTTCTGAGGTAATCAAGAAGCTGTTCGGTCTTGGCGTAATGGCAAGCATCAACGAAACAATCGACTTTGATACTGCGTCTATTGTAGCAGAGGAGCTTGGCGCAAAGGTTGAAAAGGAAATAGTTGTTACTATTGAAGAGCGTCTTTTTGAGGATACTCCCGACGACCCCGAAAGCCTTCTCCCACGTTCACCCGTTGTTGTTGTAATGGGTCACGTTGACCACGGTAAGACATCTATCCTTGACTATATCAGACACGCAAGCGTTGCTTCCGGCGAGGCTGGCGGTATCACACAGCACATCGGTGCGTACCGTGTAAAGGTCGGCGACAGAGATATCACATTCCTTGATACTCCTGGTCACGAAGCGTTCACCTCTATGAGAGCACGTGGTGCGATGATTACTGATATTGCAATCCTCGTTGTTGCTGCCGACGACGGCATTATGCCTCAGACAGTTGAAGCAATCAACCACGCAAAGGCTGCAGGCGTTCAGATTATCGTAGCTATCAATAAGATGGATAAGGAAGCGGCTAACCCCGACAGAATCAAGGAAGAGCTTACTAAGTATGAGCTTGTCTGCGAGGA
>JAZQBH010000019.1:0-12985 GCA_045545655.1 Oscillospiraceae bacterium | reverse complement strand
CTCACGCTTTTCGTGAAGGTTAAGGAAGACTGGCGCAACCGTGAAAGCGTAATCACTGAATACAACATAGCCGACGATTTCCGATAAAGAAAAACCGCAAGGCGTGCCGCCTTGGTCATTTCGTAGTAAGTGTTATTATGAACACGGTCTACCGCTCGATATTGAATAAACTTCTCTATCGCTCCCTCACTAAGGCGTGCCGCCTTGGTCAATTCGTAGCAGATTTTTTTAGAAATATACTTTTATGCTCGATAGTGAAAAAGCTTCTTTACTGCTCTCTCACTAAGGCTTATCCCTTTCTATAAACGTAATTGTATAAAAAATTATCAACATTTGTTGAAAAATTGTGTATAATACCGCTTTACAAATCGGAATAATTGTTGTATAATATACATTACGCTATCAAATTCTGTTGTATTATGGCGAAAATCCGCTTATACAACGGCTTTAATATATAAAAAAACTAAGAGGCAAATATGAATAAAGACTTTCCAAGAGTGATGAAACTGCTTCGCAAGGAGCGTGGATTAAGACAAAAAGAGGCTGCTGAGCAGCTGGGAATAGCACAGGCACTGCTGTCGCATTATGAAAACGGCAAGCGTGAATGCGGACTTGATTTTCTCGTGCACGCTGCGGATTTCTACGGCGTGTCGGTTGACTATATCCTCGGCAGAACAAACTCACGTGCGGGCACTGTTATCGCACAGGAGGAGCTTCCCGAAAGCACCGTATCCGAAAGCTACGAGGGCGCACCAAGCGGCGCTGTAACACTGCTGCGTAAAAAGCTGATTACAAACTCTCTTGAGGTCATCTTCTCGCTGCTTATGAAAACCAAAAACCAGAAGCTTGCAAAGGCGGTCGGTTCATATCTGCTTACAGCTGTTTACCGCTCATACAGAATGGTGTATTCCGCAGGCGGTGCAAACGACGAAAACAGCTTCGCAATTCCGCTTGACGATGTTGCAGGTCTGTGCAGTGCAAAGCTTTCAATAGACGACATTAAGGCACGCACCGCCGCAAAGAGCGCAACTCACGACGAACAGCCCATCACAAGCACCCGCATTGAAAAGGACTACCCCAAGCAGAGTGCCGCTCTGTTTTCGGTTGTCACCAATGTAGAGCGTGATATTCAGAAGCTTGACGACTAAGCAACTACGCAGCCGTCAGCCTGTATGTACGTAACCTTATGATTTATAAAGAAGCATCCCCCGTGAAGAAATTACTTCACGGGGGATTTGATATCTCAAAGTAAATTGGGATTTATTTAATCCACCATTCAGGAGTTATTTCACCGAGTTTTATAGTTTTGCCTGTGGAATAATCAAGCATAATTTCTATATCATAATAATTTCCTGCCATAAGTTGAACCATAAGTTCTCGACAAGCACCACAAGGCGCACCGTTAGAACCATCGGGCAAAATACAAAGAACTTTGTCAATTTCCTGTTCACCGTTAGTAATCATATTAAAAATAGCATTTCTTTCTGCACAAATGCCGAGTGTTGAACAAGTATCTATGCAAACACCCGTATATATCTTTCCTGATTTCGAACAGACCGCAGCGGATACTTCTCCGCAGGTGACATATTCTGAAATTCTCCGCTCATTCAATACGGCTTTTGCGGCTTCATACATTTCATTCCATATCTTTTCCATAAGTAATCTCCTCGTCAAATTCTTATTTATCGTTGAATTTATTATAACAAGTTTTCCGTATAAAGTCAATGCCCAAAGCAACGAAAAGCCGCTTCTGATACAACATCAGAAGCGGTTTTGTAATACTTCTATCTACTCATAAGAAAACGCTGACGATTTCGCAGACTTATCAGAGAAGTCTGAATACAACGTCTGCGCCCTCAGCGGTAGCACGAACGTGGTTCTGCTGAGCGTTTACGTTATACACACAGTTGTTTATTCTCAGAATAACACCGGGGTAGATAATGCGCTTGCACACAACAGAAAGGTTCTGCTTGAGCTTGAGCGCCTCTTCAATCTCGGCAATGCGTGTGTTAGCTTTCTTTATTTCGTTCATCAGCTTCAGACGATTTCGCACTGCATCTGTTTTCAGCTGTTCACGTTCAGGCGGCAGCTTCATTTTCTTTGCAAGCTGGGCAAGGGTGTCAAGCACCTTTCCGAGCTGGTCTACCTTATCCTCCATCTCTGCAATAGACTTCTTCAGGTCCTCTGATTCCTTGGTAAGAATAGCGTTGTTACCGAGTGTAACCTCTGTTTTCAGATACTTGTCCGAGCCGATTATGGACGCCTCAACGCCATCAAGAGCCGTGTACTTGCCGCCCATCATAACGCCCTTTCCAGAGGCGATTATCTTCTGGGCAAACACCTCGCTGCCGACAAATGAAACGCTGTCAACTGTGCCGTCGCATTCAATAAACGAGCTTTCGCAGAAGCCAAGCTTGACATCACCATTACACTTGATTGTTGTGTTGATTACGCCGACTTTTACAGTCACATTGCCCTCACAGATAAGCTCTGCACCAGTCGCAGTGCCAGTAACCGTGATATCACGCTTTGAGGACACTCTGAATCCCTCGTGAACATCACCCTTGATGGTAACCGCTCCGATAAAGTCAATATTACCCGTAGAAACCTCAACGTTGCCGTTTATAAACAGAGTTTCATCCACGCAGAACGAACCGTTTCTGTATACAAGGTTTCCGTCAATAGAGGATACAACTTCTGTGCCATCATTTACAAGCGATGTGCCATCGCCAAGTACATAAGCCACAGGTGTTCCTAACTTCTGCTGAACGGAATTTCCGAAAATATCCTTACCGGGTGTACCCTCGGTAGGCAGTGTGATCATAGCAATAGGTGTGCCTGCTGTGATGTTGCGCACAAGACCCAGGTCCTTGAAGTCAACGTCGCCGTGCTCGTCCTCAACAGGACGGATTACCTGGTCGCTGTTGTAGTAGAACTTTATAGTGCCGTCAACACCGTCAACGGGTGCTTCCCACTGTGCCGCCAAAATGTTCTCGTCATAACGTTTCAGCTGAATAGCAAGCTTGATGTCTTCTTCGAGAATACCATTCCTGATGAACTTCTGCTCAAGCATATCCATAATATCATCGAACGACACATCCATACCGCCGTTTGATGGTCTGGAAAAAGACACAAATGCTGCGGAGTTATCCGGAGTCACAGTTATATCAATTTTAGAATGTACTATAATTTCATCAGCCATAATATTGCGCCTCCTGATTCTGAAATTTGTGTATAAACGAATCCCCCGCCCAACCAAATCCACGGGGTTTACTGATACGAAATACACTATAATATTATCTCATTTCATTATAACACGACAGAAAAATATTTTCAACACAATTAAGCAAATTTTACAAACCCCACAACGCAGTGTGTGCTTATTTGTGGATTTTGCCCGATATATCAAACGGAGTGGTCTGATATACGTAATAATTCAACCAGTTTGTGAACAGCAGTGTTGAATGCGCACGCCAGCTTAATACAGGCGGATTGTCGGGGTTGTCGTCGGGGTAGTAATGTCTGGGAACGTTGGGGTTTATTCCCTTTGCGAGGTCACGGCGGTATTCAGCGTCAAGGGTTTCGGGGTCGTATTCCGAGTGACCTGTGATGAAGAATCTGCTGCCGCTTTCATCGCCCACAGCATACACGCCAGCCTCGTCAGACATTGCCATTAAACGCAGTTCGGGCACTTTAAGGATATCCTCCGCACGTGTTTCGGTGTTGCGTGAGTGCGGCACGTTGAATGTTCCGTCAAATCCGTGGAACAGCCTTGCCTTCGGCGTAAGCAGCTTATGGCTGAACACACCCGACATCTTTTCAGGGAGAATGTGTTTGGGAATACCATAATGGTAGTACAGCCCCGCCTGTGCGCCCCAGCAGATGTGCAAAGTTGAATGGACGTGCGTTGTAGTCCATTCCATAATTTCGCACAGCTCTTTCCAGTAATCAACTTCTTCAAAATCCATAAGCTCAACGGGTGCGCCTGTGATGATAAAGCCGTCGAAATTGCGGTGCTTTATGTCGTCAAAGGTTTTGTAGAATTCAAACAAATGCTCCTGAGGAGTGTTCTTTCCTGTGTATGTTGAAGTGCCGATAAACTCGACTTCAATCTGTAACGGAGTGTTCGACAGACAGCGCAGTATCTGCGTTTCTGTGGTAATCTTGGTAGGCATAAGATTAAGCACGCCTATCTGCAGCGGACGGATATCCTGATGCAGTGCACGGTATTCCGTCATTACGAATATATGCTCTTTTTCGAGGACGCTCTGTGCGGGCAGTCCATCGGGAATTTTGATTGGCATAAGGGTTAATTTCCTTTCTGTTTCAGGCTGGTATGCCTGAAAAAATAAAAGCACAAGTTAAATAACTTGGCGGACATCATATTATAATTGTACAACTATTTTGATATTTTGTCAAGTATCGGGGGATTTTATGTCATCTCACAAAGGCAAAAGCATATTTGTGAATTTTTTTCATAAAAACCCTTGACAAAGCATATCGTTTGTGGTATAATAGATAACGTAATGACTTATGGAGATTTACCCAAGTGGTGAAGGGGCTCCCCTGCTAAGGGAGTAGGTCGGGTGACCGGCGCGAGGGTTCAACTCCCTCAATCTCCGCCAGTCGGCAGAACCGCTCGTACTTATGTACGGGCGGTTTTTTTATCCACATATAATTAAGCTCACTCCCTGTTTTCGCAGTGAATGAGCTGTTAACAGGAACATTTGACGAAAGTACACAGGTATATTCAGCACTTTAAACATTGATTTTTCTGTATAAATATGTTATAATTGTATGTATGACAGTCTTAAAGGCTGTGTTCTCAGAAAATCTTCAACGAAAAGAGGGTTGGCTGTATGGATAAAATCAATTTCAAATCATTTTCAAAAGAGCAGAAAACAAGCTTTTATCAATCCAAATATAATTATTATAAAGCATTCAACACACGAATGATTGTAGTTTCCACGCTGGCATATTTTTCGTTTTTCGTAACCGACTGCGGCATTTACAAGCATTTTGCGTGGGAAACACTTCTGCCGCGTGCGATAGTGATAATCCCGTTTATTATCTACATAGTTCTGTCGAAAAAAGTGACGGATTACCGCATTATGGTTCCTGCGTCTTACCTTATGGTGCATATCATAATATGGTGTACGGACTGGGCTACGTATATCCTCCCCGACAGACAGCACGCCATTTCGGGTATGATTATAATGAACCTGATATTTGTTTGTGCGGGCTTTGCCGCCCCGTTCAGCTGGAGCTCGGCGGCGCATCTGTTTTTACTGGTAGATATTTCAGTGGCGCACATTTTCATACAATACGAAAATGTTGAGATGATGTATCTGTTCAATCTGCCGTGTATTCTTGCGGTAGCGGCAATGCACCATATGATGCAGAATGTGTATTTCGAGCACCACTTCGCCAAAGAACAGCTAAAACACCTTGCCGTGCACGACCAGCTTACGGGCGTATACAACAGAAACAAACTGAAAGAAATCGTGGACTTGCAGACGGGCGATCTGACAGCGTTTTCGGGTCTTGACGTATGCTTTCTTCTGATTGATATAGACTTCTTCAAAAAGGTGAATGACAAGTACGGTCACGAGGCTGGCGACAAGGTGCTTGTGTGGCTTGCAGGCATATTGAAAAACGAGGTTCGTGGAACAGACTATGTTATCAGATGGGGCGGCGAGGAATTTCTCATCATAATAACAGGCTGTGCGGTTGACAATGCCGAACGTATTGCAGAAAAAATCAGAGCATCAGTAGAAAGCTCTGACAATGGCGTGTGCAAAAGCACTATTTCCATAGGCGTTTCGGAATATGTCGGCGGAGATTACAGCGTTTGCGTAAAGCAAGCCGACGACGCATTATACCAAGCCAAGAACACTGGAAGAAACAAAGTTGTTGTTTACAGTGCCGATGAACTTGTAAGCAACACATAATCAGCATTAAAAAACTATAATACCGCCGTTTCTGTGGCAAGCAGAAGCGGCGTTTTTTTATTGTATCAGCCGATATATCCTGTTTTTCTTTTGGTATTGTTACAGAAAGTATTGACAAATCGGAATTTCTCTGATATAATAAAAACAAGTGTTACACAACATTAGTTACAGAATGGAGAATAAAAATGCCGCCAAAAGCAAAATTCACAAGAGAAGAAATAATCGAAGCAGCGCTCAACCTTGCCGCTGAAAAGGGGTTACGGTCGCTTACCGCACGGGAACTTGCCGCCGCACTCGGGTGTTCCACACGTCCGATTTTCACGGTTTTCGACAGTATGGAGGAAGTGCTCAACGAGGTGCGCACAGCCGCCGTTGCACGTTTCAGCGAGTATGCAAAGAAAGCCGAGCAGTTCACGCCTGTGTTCAAGCAGGTCGGACTTCAGATGGTGATGTTCGCCTGTGAACAGCCGAAGCTATACCGTCTGCTGTTTATGAGCGAAAAGCCCGAGGCGCAGACCTTTGACGATGTATACAACAATCTCGGTGAAATTGCACCGCTTTGCGTTGAGGTTATTCAGCGTGACTACGGTCTTGACTACGAAAACGCAATTCTGCTGTTCAAGCAGATATGGATTTTCACCTACGGCGTGGGTGCGCTTATCGCAACAGGAATGTGCCGTTTCGGTATGGATGAAATTCAGGATATGCTCAGCAGTGAGTTTGTGGGAATGCTTATGCTGGCTAAATCGGGTAAAGCGGGCAATTGTACGACTATTCCTGAGAAGAAGTAACCTGAATTACGCACAAGGAGTTTTCTGAAATGAAAATCGAAAACAACATATTAAAACATTATCTGAAAAATGTATATTTCATCACGGGTACAGCCTATGCAGGTAAATCCACAACTGTAAAAATGCTTTCGGAAAGATACGATATGCTTTTCTGCGGCGAGAACTATCATTGCGCAGTTTCAGATATTGTGGCAACGCATGATGTTCAGCCTGATATGTGCTTTACAAAAAATCTGACCGACTGGAAAAAATTCGTAACACGCTCTCCTGAGGAATACGAACGCTGGATATACAGCGTTGGCAAGGAAGCGGCGGAGTTTGAAGTAGCCGAACTTATCTCAGTTTCAATGGACAGAAAGGTGATTGTTGACACGAATATTCCTGTGGATATTCTAAAGGAGATTTCCGACTATAATCACGTTGCGGTTATGCTCTCGCCGCAGTCTATGAGCGTTGAACGCTTCTTTGACCGCAACGACCCCGAAAAGCAATTTATTTTAAGTGTAATTGATAGTTGTGAAAATCCCGATGAGGTTATGGAAAATTACAGAAATGGACTTGCGCTTATCAACAGCCAAAAGCATTATGATGAATATGCGAACAGCGGATTTTTCACAGTAGTACGACAGGATAACGGCATTGACACAAGAGAAGATGTCTGCGATACAATTGCAAAACATTTCGGGCTGATATAACAAAAAGGACGGTTGTTATGAATTACAGAAAAATGAACATAGATGAAGCCGAGCGTATTTCAGAAATTGACGCAACCCACTTCATCAGAAACGTATGGCGTGCAGACGAAAGCGGAAAGTACAGGCTGACAGAGATAAACTGGACGGACAAAGAACTGCCCAACGGTCTTGAATGGCACATCAGCCGTTTCAAGCAGGCTCTCGCAGACGGCGGAGCGGCTTTCGGCTGTTTTGACGGAACCAAGCTTGTTGGCTATGCAGTTGTTAACAGTTCCCTTTTCGGAGAAACAGCAAAGTATGCTCTGCTTGACCAGCTTTTTGTATCGAAGAATTACCGTGGACAGGGCATCGGGAAATGGCTGTTCTCCCTGTGTGCAGGACAGGCGGCGCAGTTCGGTGCGGACAAGCTGTTTATCTGTGCCGGCTCAGCGGAGAATACAATAGCGTTCTACAGCAAAATCGGCTGTGTTTCTGCGGCTGAACACAACGAAAGGCTGTACAAGGAAGACCCACGGGATATTCAACTGGAATACTGCTTATAAAGGAGAATGATTATGGAACTTATTATTCAGCCTACCCCCGAAACTTGCGGTCAGGCGTGTATTGCAATGATATCGGGAAAAAACATTGATGAAGTTATCAAGGATATGAAAACAAGCGGCTCTACAAGCATCGGACAGCTGATTGATATACTTGATTTCTACGGCATAAAGCACGCCGAAAGAAACACCCGTATTTCCAAGAAAAACCCTGTTCCGTACGAATTTTCAATACTGACAGTGCATACAGACAAAGGCTACACCCACTGGACGTTGTTATACGGCGGCAAATATTACGACCCCGAATTCGGGATTATTGAGGGCGAATATCCACACGGAAAAATCACGTCATTCCTTGGGATTTACAAGTAACAGGAGCAACTCAGATGAACACAGCATACACGATTGAAGAAGAACGCCTCACCCCCGAGGAATACATCAGCTTTTTAAAGGAAACGGATTTAGGCTCGCAGTACCCCAAGGAGCGTTTCGAGGAAAGAATAGCAAGACTTGTCAGCAACGTTTCAATAAGCCTTGTTGCAAGGGACGAAACCAACCGCATAATCGGCGTATGCTTTGGAATAACCGATTTTGCCTACTGGCTTTTTATGACGGATCTGGGAGTTGTACGGGAATACGTCGGCAAGGGCATAGGAAAGGCGCTCGTGAAAAAGCTCCACGAAGTGGCTGGCGGCGAAAAGGATATAATTATGTACACCTGTGCTAATGAAAAGGCTATCCCGTTCTATGAAAAAATCGGAATGTCCAAATCCCACGACGTAATGGCTTACAACCACATTGACTGGACAGATTTCAAGGTTGAATAAAACAGGAGGTAACACTATGAACGAAGAAATTAAACAATTCATTGAAAACTACCCGAAAGAAATCGCTGATATGTTTACTGCACTCCGTCAGCTGATTTTTGACAGTGTATCGGCTGAGCCGACAGAAACAATGTGGGCGAAAATGCCAAGCTATTATATCTGCGAAAGGTTTGTGCGTCTGATTGCATTCAAGGACCACATAAACGTTGAGGCAACAGCGATAAACCAGCACAAAAGCGAGCTTTCGGATTACAAAATTACCCCCAAGGGAATGCTGCAGCTTTACATTAAGCAGGATATTCCGAGTAATGTTCTGCTGAAGGTGTTCGCCGAAACATTAGGAGAATAAAAAACTATGTCAACTACAAAGGAATATCTCGGATTTATACTCGACCAGCTATCACTGCTTGACGGCATTACGCACCGTCAGATGATGGGCGAATACATCATATATCATCACGGAAAAATTGCGGCATATCTGTGCGATAACCGTCTGCTTGTAAAGCCCGTGCCGAGTGCGGCAAGGCTTATGCCCGACGCGGTTTACGAGCCGCCCTACGACGGTGCAAAGGATATGCTGCTTGTAGACAACGTTGACGACAGAGAGTTTCTAAAAACGCTGTTTGAGGAAATGTATCCCGAGCTTCCCGCACCAAAGTCCAAAAAGAAATAACAGGAGGAAGCTCTATGAAAGAATTACTCGCAAGGCACTACAATCTCGAAGTGACAGACATAGAAAAATCCGCCCTCGGTGCTGGCTCGGATACATACTTTGTAAGCTGCAAAAACGGAAAATACGTTGTGAAATTTCCGTCTGTAAACGAGATAAACAATCCCGAAGCTGAACCTAAGCTATGCAGTTTCCTTCTCGAAAACGGCATAAACGTATGCAGATTTATCACAAACAACCGAGGGGAGTTTGTCACGGCAGATGACAACGGGCGGCTTTTCCACGTTCAGCAATTCGTAGACGGCACTCTTTACGACTGGAACACCGCCCCCGATTGGCTTTTGAAGCAGTCCGCTGAAACGCTCGGAAAAATCCACACCGCTCTCAAAAGCTACAACGGCTTGCCCGTGGGAATAGGCGAAAACTTCTTCAGATATATGACCCCCGAAAAGGCTCTGCGTTCCTACCAGAACACGCTTGAAACCGCTAGAAAAAACGGCGACAGCGAAATCGAAAAGGATTTGCTTTTCAGAATAGGGCTTATAGAGCGTTTCCCGAAGTACAGCTTTGATTTGAGCAGACTTACGTGCTGTGCAACTCACGGGGATTATTTTATCAGCCAGCTTATCTGCGGCGAGGACAAGATAAACGCAGTTATCGACTGGACTACCGCTTGCGTTCACCCTGTTGTGTGGGAAATTATGCGCTCGTATGTCTATGCCGCACCCGAATGTGCAAACGGCGAAATCAACATCAGCCGTCTTGCAGATTATTTCAGAAGCTATCTTCGTTTTGCAAAACTCAGCGACTATGACTTGCAGAATGCGGCAAAGCTGTTCTACTATCAGATTGCGGTGTGCGACTACTATAATCAATACTACACCTCTTCCGCCGCCAACCGTGAAATATATCTGCAACAAGCGGTGTTTTCCACACGGCTTATGAAGTGGTTTGAAATGAATATCAATGAAATTCAAGAGGCACTGTTATGAAAAAAATTCTCAGAAGCTTTCTTGACGAAAACGACAGACTGACTGCCTACCCGTCAAAAAGAAAAATGAAGCTGTATGCTTTGATTTATATTGCTGAAAAAATTGAAAAAGACAAGGATTACACTGAAAAGGAAATAAACGCAATTCTCAACCAATGGCACACATTCTGCGACCCTGCAACCCTACGGCGAGAGCTTTACACACACTGTTTCCTTGAACGTGACTCTTACTGCCACAAATACAGAATGAACCAACATCTACCAACAATTGAAGAGCTGGAGGCAAAATACAGTTAATGATAATATTTGATTATTTTAAAAACGAACAGCCGCAGTGGATTGAAAAAATCCGTGCCTGCAAGTGGGGTGCGGCGAAATTCCTTGCAGATCTGCTTGAGCAGAACCGCTTTCACACAGTACTGGGAAAAGGCAGTCTGTTTATTATGGCTGACGGCGACGAGCTTGTGTCCTTCTGCACGCTTACCGAAAAGGACTGCGTTGACGACATAACGCTTTTTCCGTGGATTGGCTTTGTGTTCACCGCACCCGAATACCGTGGAAAGCGCTACAGCGGAAAAATTATCGGACACACCTGCGCTCAGGCTGAAAAGCAAGGCTATGACAAGGTTTATCTCGCAACCGACCACATCGGACTTTACGAAAAATACGGCTTTGCATATCTCGAAAGCCGCATAGATATCTACAACGAAGAAAGCAGAATTTACTGCAGAATGCTGAAGGAGTAAGCTATGTCAATGTGGAACCCGTGGAGAGGGTGCAGAAAATGCAGTGAGGGGTGTCTGCACTGCTACATACACAAAGGCGACGCAAAACGTGGCATAAACACAAGCGAAATCGTCAGAACAAAGGACTTCGCAAAGCCTGTAGAACGCCTGAAAAACGGCAATTTCAAGATGAAATCGGGCATTGTATACACCTGCTTTTCAACGGATTTTCTCATTGAAGATGCCGACCATTGGCGCGCCGAATGCTGGCAGATGATTAAGGAACGGCAGGACTGCACCTTTCTGTTTCTTACAAAGCGTATCGACAGATTTATGCAATGTATTCCCGAGGACTGGGGCGAGGGATATGAAAATGTGGTAGTCTGCTGTACCGTTGAAAACCAGAAAAACGCAGAATACAAGCTGGGCATATTCAGTTCACTTCCCATAAAGCATAAGTGCATAACCGCTCAGCCCCTGCTTGAACGGATAGATATTGAACAGTATCTCGACGGCATTGAACTTGTCGTTGTGGGCGGCGAGTCGGATTATAACGCACGTGTGCTTGACTACTCGTGGGTGCTTGATATACGTGAGCAGTGTATGCGGAAAAACGTAGCCTTTGAGTTCAGACAATGCGGAACGCATTTCATCAAAGACGGCAAGCAATATAAAATACAGACAAAGGATTTATGCTCTCAGGCGAAAAAAGCAGGAATTGATTTCAAGAGAAAGGAAGATTTAATATGATACGGCAAATGCAGAAAACCGATATATCAGCCTGTGCGGAAATTCTCTGTGTGGTTTACAACAACGAAATGTGGCAGTGCCGCTGGACGATGGAAACAGGCGTCGCTTATCTTGAGGATTATTTTGAAGCAAGCAAGTTTGTCGGCTTTGTAATCGAGGAAAACGGGAAAACAATCGGCGCTCTGTTCGCCCACGAGAAAATCTGGTGGAACAACAGCGAGCTGTACATTGACGAGATGTTCGTTCTCCCTGAAATGCAAAGGGGCGGCTATGGAAGCACGCTCATCAAAGCCGCCGAGGAATACGCACAACAGCACTCCCTTGCGGGACTTACCCTCTGCACGAACAAATATGCCCCCGCACCGAAATTCTACAAAAAGAACGGATTTTCCGATAACGAGGCTATCGTGCTTATGTATAAGGATAAAGTTTAGTGAGGGAGCAGTAAAGAAGTTTTTTCACTATCGAGTAGCAATCTGTGTTCACAACAACACTTGCTACGAATTGACAAAGGCGGCACGCCTTAGCGTGGGTGCGATATAGAGGTTTTGAAAGTATTGTTTAAAGCTTAATACAGCGGATTATGCAGATAGGCACACGGTTGTTTCGCCGTGTGCCTGTCATTTCAGTATTAAGTTAAAAAGCCTTGCAGATTTTTACCTGCAAGGCTTTGATAATCATTGGCTTTTACTGCATAATATCCTGACATTATTACTAACTAGATTGCTTTTTACCCTGCTATTATTTCTTTGCAGTCTGCGTATTTTTTCACTAAGCTATGTACTTAGATCATTTTAAATCAGACTTAGTTAAATCCTCAGTTACAGACGTGACACCGCTGAGTGTATATTCGCTTTTTATAGTTTTGCTATCAACTTTATCCTCAAATTCAGTGTAATTCGTTCTTGCAACGGTGTCCGGTGTGAAGTCTTTGGGAACAAGGAGCGCTATAAGAGCAGAGAATGCCTGATCTTTCTCCCAACCGTACAAATAATGATTAGTTTTTATGCCAACAATTTCGATTGTATCATCATTTATATAAGCAG
>JAZQBH010000018.1:0-2481 GCA_045545655.1 Oscillospiraceae bacterium | reverse complement strand
GACATTTTATGCTATAATAAAACAGTATTCAGGTGAATAAAATGTTTTGTTATGTAACATCTTTCAGAAAAATGGAGGGTATTATGAAGAAAATCAGAAATATTACGATTTCTGTTATCACCGCCGCAGTTCTTCTTATGTCGGGCGGCTGTGTAAAGCAGGACGTTACAGAATCGTGGGCTGGCGGAACTTCCACGAGCAGTTCAAGTAGTTCGTCAAGTGCAGTAAGTTCGTCCAGCAGTGAGCAGTCCTCGCAGAGCAGTACAAGCACTTCCACGGAAAGCAGTTCTGCAACTTCATCAAGTTCAACAAGCTCCAGTAGTTCCAGCAGTTCAACTGAGAGTAGTTCGGGCAGTTCTTCGCAGACCTCGCAGTCAACTCAGTCAAGCTCTTCTGAGCCGAAACCTAATGTGCCTGTGCAGTCCGACGGAATTGTATCTGCGCACGGTCAGCTTTCCGTAAAGGGAACTGACATCGTAGACCAGCACGGAAACAAGTATCAGCTTCGTGGAATGAGCACCCACGGAATTACGTGGTTCCCTGATTTTGTGAATGAGGAGGCTTTCATGACCCTCCGTGACGAGTGGAACACCAATGTTGTGCGTATGGCAATGTACGTTGACGAGTGGGGCAATGGCAGTTGCTATATGAACAACAAGCAGGGTTCACGTCAGTTGATGGAAAAGGGCGTTGATCTGTGCATAAAGCTTGATATGTACACGATTATCGACTGGCACGTTCTCAACCCCGGCGACCCTTCAAGATACACCAACGAGGCGAAGGAGTTTTTTGATTACATAAGCAAGAAATATGCCGCATATCCCAACATTATTTACGAGATATGTAATGAGCCTAACAGCGGCGCAGACTGGGACAACAACATCAAGCCTTATGCCGAGAAGATTATCCCTGTTATCCGTGCGAACGACCCCGACGCTATCATTATCGTAGGCACTCCTACATGGTCACAGGATATCGACCGTGCGCTTGCAAATCCGCTGAAGTACGATAACGTGATGTATGCGCTTCACTTCTATGCGGCTACCCACACAGACTGGCTTCGTGACCGTATGAAAACCTGCATTAACAGCGGTCTGCCTGTGTTCGTGTCTGAGTTTGGTATGTGCGACGCATCTGGCGGCGGCGGAAATGATTTCAACCAGGCTGAAAAGTGGCTGTCGCTTATGGATGAATTGAACGTAAGCTACTGCAACTGGGCGCTTGCCAACAAGAACGAAACCTGCTGTGTTGTAGGACACTGGGCAGGGGCAAACGGTCACTGGTCTGACAGCGACCTCACTGAAAGCGGCAAGTGGATCAAGAACTGGTTCAGAAAGCATCAATAAACAACAATACCCTCGTCATAAGCACGATAGTCATATAGAAGTAATACAAAGCAGCTTTTGATAAAATGTCAAAAGCTGCTTTACGTTGCTTGCGTCATTGACTTTATGTGAATACTTTGTTATAATTAACACAATGATAAAAATAAATTCTATGAGGAATTATTATGATTACTGATTGTTATGATGTAAAAACAGAACCCATTATTAATCTTAAAGATTTTTATGGCGAGCCAAGGCATATTGCAGACGTATGTCTGATTATCTTTTCCATAGATATACACAATCATTTGCTTGATACCTATGAATGTGAAAAAATAGGATTTCTGGGTTCTTGCAATGGAAATATCACTATCTATAAAATGAATTATAAAGGCAGAGATATTGCTTTTTATTTAACTGGCATAGGTTCAGCACTTGCTTCCGCTTTCTGCTATGAAGCTTATTGGCAGACAGGCGCTACAAAGTTTATTATGTTTGGTTCCTGCGGAAGCCTTGACAGAGAAAAAACCGAGGGTAAATTTATTGTTCCAACAGAAAGCTATCGCGGTGAAGGTTGCTCTTATTACTATGCTGAGCCGGCTGATTATATTGAAATTAAAAATAGCAAAAAACTTTCTGCTATATTCGATAAGTTAAACATACCTTATGTGTCAGGTAAGGTGTGGACAACGGATTCTATGCTCAGAGAAACCGTTGGACTTGTTGAAAAGCGTAGAGAAGAAGGTTGTATTGCAGTTGAAATGGAATTGGCAGGAGTTCAGGCTTTATGTGATTTTTACGGTTTAGAGCTGTATAATTTTCTTGAAGCAGGGGATGTGCTGGAATCAAGCGGTTATGATGTTGAAGGTCTCCATGATGCAAACCATAATTTCGGCAAACTATATATCGCACTTAATACAGCGTTACTTTTATAAATTTTAATTTTTCAGTGAGATAATGAATAAAATCCAGAGAAGAAAACTGAATCTTCTCTGGATTTACTTCTTTATGAATACCTCTCTTACGGCGAGGGTATTTATTCTATGAAAAACACAACATAGTTTTCGGCAATTGTAACAAATTTTATAAACATTTTACCTTTATCTATTGCGTTTTAAAGAAAAATATGATATAATTAAAAAAATGCCTTAAAAAT
>JAZQBH010000017.1:0-11170 GCA_045545655.1 Oscillospiraceae bacterium | reverse complement strand
CTTATCGAAGAGGGCGAATACCCCAACGATATCGAAACAGTTGGCGCTATTGTAAAGGACATCTGTTACAACAACGCAATTGCTTATTTTACTAAGTAATTCTGTTGGCTGACATTCTGATGTAAAACTAATCCCCCGACCGGAGTCCGGGGATTTTTGTTATCCGTTTACTGCTTTGTAAAGCTCATCTATATTGTCGTAGGAATAGGTTTTGCCCTTGTAGGTTGCGTTGGTAAGACTATCGCAGTCAGAGAGGGCGGATTCGTTGATATAAGTAACGCTGTCGGGAATGGTAATGTCTGTAAGTTTATAGCAATCTGAAAATGCAAATTCTTCTATATAAACAGCGCCCTCAGGGATTGCCACACTTGTAAGTTCAGTGCATAAGCCGAAAGACATTTCATTTATGCCGTCAACGTCTGCGGGAATTGTAATATCAGTCAGACTTTTGCAACGGACAAAAGCTGATTTTCCGATATAAGTAACGCTATCGGGAATGGTTATATCAGAAAGTTTCTCGCAGTCATAGAATGCTTTATCCAGAATAGTTGTAACCGTATCAGGTATATCAATACTGGTAACAGTTGTGCAGTTGTAGAATGCATATTCGCCGATAGTGGTAACACTATCAGGGATCTTTACACTGTTTATATTGATGTTTTTTTCCTTTTCAAGATAAAGCGAGCCGTACTCAGTATAGAATGCATCGGAGATATATCTGACTGTATCAGGAATAACTACGTCTCCGCCAGTGCCGTTGTATTTAAGCAGAACGCCGTTGCCGACAATTGCAAATTCGTCTGTCAGATTGTTGTGCCAGGGGGTTCCCTGAAATGCAGAATGGCAGATTTCCTCAACGTTTTTTCCGATAGTTACATCTGTAAGGTTTATGCAGTTATAGAAGGCATTTTTGCCTATAGAAAGAACACTATCGGGAATTGTAACGCTGGTGATAGTTTTGCTTTCTGAAAACAGTTCGCCTGAAATATGTTTTACATTCTCAGGAATTACAATATCTGTACTGTTGCCGTGATAATCCATCAGAACACCGTCGCCGACAATAACGAAATTTTCATTATACATAGTGTCATACCACGGTGTATAAAGGAAAGAAGATTTGTTGACAGAAATGACGCTGTCGGGAATATTCACATCAGTAAGTTCTTTGCATACACTGAACGCATCATCTCCGATATGCGTAACGCTGTCAGGAATTTTAACCTGCGTAAGGTTTGTGCAAAATGAGAAAGCCTCCTTACCGATAGATGTAACACCATCGGGAATAGTAACACTCGTAAGGCTATCGCAGTTGAGAAAAGCCCCTTGGGCGATAGAAGTTACGCCATCTGGAATGGTCAATTCTCCGCCGTTGCCTTTATACCTGATAAGCACACCGTTTCGTATGTCAAATTCTTCGTTGACAAGAGTAATGGGTATTACAGATTTTGCAGGGTTTTTGTCAGCTGAACAACCGCTGAATGTGGCTGCAAGCATAAATGCCGCAAGTATTGCTGTCAATTTCTTTTTCATTATATAACCTCTCTTGGAATATTTTAGCTATAATCGCCGAATTATATTTTATCACAAAAAGAAGGTTTTGTCAATGTAATCAATGAAAACAAAAGTGAAGAAAATCCCCCGTATCGGGGGATTTTTGTTATCCGTTTATCGCTTTGTAAAGCTCATCTATGTTGCCGTAGGAATAGGTTTTGCCCTTGTAGGTTGCGTTGGTAAGGCTTATGCAGTCATTGAAAGCATAATCGCCGATAGAAGTAACGCTGTCGGGGATTATTACACTGGCAAGATTGGTGCAGTTTCTGAAAGCATTAGAGCCTACAGAATTAACGCCTTCGGGGATAACAATTTCAGTAAGACTTCTGCAACCCAAGAAAGTATATTCTCCGATAGAGGTAATACCATCAGGGAGTGTTATTCTGGTAAGTTCCGAGCAATTTGAGAAAGCACCCCAATCAATTTCGGCAACGCTTGTGGGAATTGTTATAGACGAAATATTTGTACAACCCGAAAAAACACTGTTACCAATATAAGTAACCCCAGCAGGAATTACAAATTCGGCAAAACCCGAACAGCACGAAAAGGCAAATTTTCCGATAGAAGTAACACTATCAGGAAAAGTAAATCTGTCCGTCTTACCTATCGGATATCGGATTAAGGTAGTTTTATCTTTATTATAAAGAACACCGTCTTGCGAAGAATAGTTCGGGTTTGCTGGGTCAACCAATATTTCAGTAAGGCTGGAACAGCCTGTAAAAGCATTGTCACCGATAGACATAACGTGCTTAGGGATTACTATTTCGGTAAGTGCTGAACAACGTGCAAAAGCAAATTTTCCGACAGAGGTAACACCCTCAGGGATTACTATACTGGCAAGACCTGAACAGCCCTCAAAGGCGAAGTCACCGATAGTAGTAACGCTATTGGGAATAGTAATGCTTGTGAGGCTAGTGCAACCCGAGAAAGCATCTTCACCGATAATAGTAACACCCTCGGGGATAACTATATCTTCACCTTTGCCTTTGTATTTTTCAAGAACTCCGTCAGTTATCTTAAATGGATTTTTCATTGATTACCTCTTAACGTGATGTTATTAAATAACATTTTATCACAAAAAGAAGGCTTTGTCAATGTCGGGGGATTGCTGAATTACGGAGTTGAGGTCTTAGCAAGCTTATGAACTACATCAGCAAGGGCATATCCTACCAGTTCCCCCGAATAGACAGCCTCGTCAAGGGAATTGCCGTGACTGCCAACCTCAATCAGCAACGCACCCGTGGACATACTCTGATTGTAGTGCCGATAATCGAACAGCACAGGTCTGGTGAGGGCAGGGTAAGCCTCTTCCGCAGTATTCTGAATAAGACAGGCAAGCTTGAAATTTTCGAGGTAATCGGGCATCGGGATATACTCATTCTCACAGCCCGAAATAATCATAATCTGTGCGGCGTTTCTGCCGTCTATTTCGGCGACTGGTGCTGGGAGATAGCCCTCGCCGCTTGCAATGCCGTCACGGTGAATGTCAATTACAAGCCTTATCGAGGGGTATTCTTCCAGTATACGAGCGATAGTGTCCGCAGAGCGGTTGTATGCGCCTGTGTAGGGCGTGTCGTGCACGGTGCAGTCGTGTATCACCGAGATGCCCTTGCTTGCGAGAGCGGCGCACACAGCGTCCCCTACGGCGACGATACTCCGTGAGGGGTCGTCACTGCGCAGAGGGTACTCGTTGTCGTACCAGTCGGCAGAGGGGAGAAAGCTCTCAGTGGTGTGCGTGTGGTAGATAAGCACGGTAGGCTCGGCGAGGTTAATGTCAAGCTGAGGCAGCTGCTGAGAGGTTTCCTCAAGCACAGAATTAAGCACATTTGTGCAGTTGCGCACCTGTGCGCCGCTTTCAAGGTTTATGTATGCCTCGGACGTAAACCGCCCGAAATTGTAGCGGATAATCTTGCCGCTGTGCGTGGTGAACTGCGAAAAATCCGTGTTGTCAGTGTACGCGGAGCGGTTCAGCGTGATTACCGTTCCTTGCTGTTCGGCTGGGGTGAGGGGATTGTTCACGGTTAAATCCTCGCTTGATGAAGTCGGGGTGCTTGATGTTGATGATATAGACGATGTGGACGAATTTGACCTGTCCCCCGAATTATCGGGCTTGTCCGAACTGCTTGCGGCGGAATTTGCTCCGCTCTCGGTATCCTCGCTTTCAGACGGTAATTCAGGCAAATCGGACGGACTTGACGTATCGGGAAAATCGGGTAAATTAGGACTATCTGACGTGCTTTCCCAAACGGAAACGTCCGTCAGTGTTGTCGCCCCGACCAGTGCCACCGACCGCAGAACATCACCGCCCGCCGTCCCCGCCCCAGCCACAAACGGACAGGCAATCGCAAGCAAGCAGATAAGAATTGATTTCAGTTTTCCCATAGCTTTTCACTCCTTTGAAAAAGGATATGCAAAAGATATAGGGAAAATGACTAGCGACAACAAAAACGGCTACCCCGTAGGATAGCCGTCTGTTATTATATCGTGTACTAGCGAATGATATTAGTACATTCCGCCCATACCGCCAGCGGGAGCAGCAGGCATTGCGGGCTCGGGCTCAGGCTTGTCAGCAACGAGGCTTTCAGTTGTGAGCACCATTTCTGCAACGGAGGACGCATTCTGAAGTGCAGAACGTGTTACCTTTGCAGGGTCTACGATACCGTTCTTAATCATATCGCCGTAGGTTTCGGTGTATGCGTTGTAGCCGTAGCCAACAGTCTTCTTCTTGAGGATAGTGTCAACAATTACAGAACCCTCAACACCAGCGTTCAGAGCAATCTGACGGATAGGCTCTTCAAGCGCACGGAGTACGATGGAAGCACCTGTCTTCTCGTCGCCTTCGAGTGTGTCAAGCACCTTTGCAACAGCAGGGATACAGTTAACGAGTGCAACACCCCCGCCTGCAACGATACCTTCCTCAACAGCTGCCTTTGTAGCCGCGAGAGCGTCCTCAATGCGGAGCTTCTTCTCCTTCATCTCGATTTCAGTAGCCGCACCAACCTTGATTACTGCAACACCGCCAGCGAGCTTAGCAAGGCGCTCCTGAAGCTTTTCCTTGTCGAACTCAGATGTTGTGTTCTCAATAGCGTTTCTGATTTCAGCAACACGTGCCTTGATGTCAGAAGCCTTGCCAGCACCGTCAACGATGATGGTATTTTCCTTTGTAATCTTAACCTGCTTAGCAGTACCAAGCTGAGAAATCTGTGTGTCCTTGATGTCAAGGCCAAGCTCGTCGGTGATAACCTCGCCGTTTGTGAGAATTGCGATATCCTTCAGCATTTCCTTACGTCTGTCGCCGAAGCCGGGAGCCTTAACAGCAACGCAGGTGAATACGCCACGGAGCTTGTTGAGGATAAGGTTTGTAAGAGCCTCGCCCTCAACGTCCCCAGCGATGATGAGGAGCTTCTTGCCCCTCTGTACAATCTCCTCGAGAAGGGGAAGAATATCCTGAATAGAGGAAATCTTCTTGTCTGTGATAAGAATGTAGGGGTTATCGAGAACAGCCTCCATCTTATCGGTGTCAGTTACCATATAAGGAGAGATGTAGCCTCTGTCGAACTGCATTCCCTCTACAACCTCGGAGTAGGTTTCAGCGGTCTTGCTCTCTTCGAGAGTGATTACGCCGTCAGCGGTAACCTTATCCATTGCCTCTGCGATGAGCTTACCAACGTTTGCGTCGTCAGCGGAAACAGTAGCAACACGCTCGATATCAGCAGAGCCTGCAACCTTCTTGGAGTTCTTCTTGATTTCTGCTACTGCAACGTCAACAGCCTTCTTCATACCCTTCTTTACAATCATAGGGTTAGCGCCAGCCGCGATGTTCTTCATACCCTCACGAACGAGAGCCTGTGCAAGCAGAGTAGCGGTTGTTGTACCGTCACCAGCTGCGTCGTTTGTCTTTGTAGCAACTTCCTTAACGAGAGCCGCACCCATATTCTCGAATGCGTCCTCAAGCTCGATTTCCTTAGCGATAGTAACGCCGTCGTTTGTGATAAGCGGAGCGCCGTACTTCTTGGAAAGAACTACGTTTCTGCCCTTAGGGCCGAGTGTTATCTTAACGGTATCAGCAAGTGTGTCGATACCCTTCTGAAGAGCCTTGCGGGCTTCTTCGCCGTAAATAATGTCCTTAGCCATTGTATAATTGTCCTCCTGAATAATTAGATACCAAAAGCACAGCTATGTGAATTAAGCCGCACCAATGGTTCACCCGACGGTTTCGCCGAGCGGAATTTAAACCTCACAGCATAACTGCCGTTCGGGATTTTTACTTCTTGGTCTTTGCTGTTGTCTTCTTTGCAGGCGCTTTCTTAGCAGCTGTTTTAGCGGTTGCCTTAGCGGCAGTCTTCTTTGCAGCAGGCTTAGCGGCTGTCTTTGTGGTTGCCTTAGTTGTGGACTTTGCAGTGGTCTTAGCCGCAGGCTTAGCTGCCTTGGGTGCTTCCTCAACGGACTCAACAACTGCAAGGATGTCGTCCTGTCTTACGATGGAGTATTCCTGACCGTCAACCTTAACCTCAGTGCCTGAGTACTTGCTGATAAGAACCTTTTCGCCAACCTTAACGAACATTTCTACTTCCTTGCCGTCAACAACGCCGCCAGGGCCTACTGCAACGACTTCTGCAACAGAGGGCTTTTCCTGTGCTGCAGCGGTAAGTATAATTCCGCTCTTGGTTGTTTCTTCTGCCTCAACCTGCTTGATGACAACTCTGTCTGCCAAAGGTCTGATATTCATAGTATATTTCCTCCTGAAATAAATACTTTTTTGGGTTTTACTTAACTGTTTTAGCACTCGCAATAAAAGAGTGCTAATTATATTTTAACCTATATTTTGAAAAAATCAAGAGGTATTGGAAAAAATTCACATAACTTTGTAGAAAAGCACAAACAACCTCTTGTCTTTGGTTTGGTTAGTTGGATAATATGCACAATCAAAAACGCTCTGAAATATCGTCTGCCTGTATATTTACAATAGAAATAAGTTTATAAATATTATTGCAAAACATTCTGAAATATGCTACAATAAGAAATATATCGGGAATACGGCACTTGCTGATGTTCCCGCAAATACAGAAATCCGAGGTGTATATTATGGAAAAGCGTTCGATTTTATCAACTCCTGTTGATTTTGATAAGTCTGATTTTTTAAGTCTGCTGTCGCTGTCGGTTGGCAATGCTGTTGCAGTGCAGAAGAAGATAGGCGAGCTTGTTATCGGTGATAACGGCTGGAATGTAGACCTTAAAGGCGGCGAGATTACCTTCGGCGACCGCTCGTTCAGATGCGGAATTCTCGGCACTGAAAGCAACGTAAGCGGCACGTGGCTGTGGGGCTGGGCGCACACGGAAAGCGGTCTGCCCGAAAACGCCGCCGCACCCTCACGCAGAGCAAAGCGCAACCTTGCCGACTGCGAGGAGTTCACCACCGCAAAGTTCGGTCTTGACGAATTGCACACGGGTCACAATCTCTCAATGGCGGCTATCGGTGCGGCTGAGAACAATGTGGGCTATTACCGCTGTCCCTACAGCGATGGAGCGTTGTTTGTGCAGATAGAGGGACTTCCCGAAGAGGTGTTTGCGCCTCTTACGATTGAGGCTCTTGCACGGCAGTTTGTGGAGGTTATCAGCGGTTTTTACTGCGACCACCGTCTGCTTGCCGCGGGAATGCTCTATCAGAACGGCTACACCTTTGAGGAGCAGAACAACGGCGATTACTCCATCATTATCGGCAAAGGTGATAAGGGTGCGGTACGTTTTGAGTTCGAGAATGCAGGCGGTCTGTTCCGCACGATAAACGTAAATCTGCAAGCGGAGTAAGTCGGATTTTCAAAATCTCTCAGCAGGGAAAACACTTTTTATTATGGAGAGGAGCAATAACCTATGAAGATATATACCATAATCGCAGGTGTAAACGGAGTTGGAAAGAGCAGTTTAACAGGTGCTTTGCTTAACAGAAACAACGATTTAGGAACGGTCATTGATACGGATAAAATAACTGCTGAGATAGGCGGAGACAAACTCAAAGGCGGAAAAATTGCTATTGAGCGTATAAATACAAGCCTTGAAAAAGGAATCAACTTTACACAGGAAACAACGCTTTCAGGCTCACGCACTCTTAAAACAATAAAGAGAGCAAGAGAATTGAACTATTTCATACGCCTGTATTATGTGGGAGTAAACACCGCAGAAGAGAGCCTTAAACGCATTAAGAACAGAGTTGAAAAGGGCGGTCACGATATACCTTCATCCGATGTAATAAAGCGTTATAACAAGCGTTTCAGCGACCTTATTGATGTCCTGCCATATTGTGACGAAGTGTTTTTATATGACAACGAAAACGGATTTGTGGAAAAAGCAGAATTCAAAAACGGAGAATTGATTATTAAGAGTGACACAATTCCCCAGTGGCTTGATGAATTGAAAGCGTTTTGTAAAATATACCTTTAAACGTGTATTTTATCGGAGGATACTATATGATTGAATACGGTCTTATCACAGGGAATATGACGGAAAAAGAGATTGTACAAGTGCTCAATGCAAAATTAAAAACTTTCTTTCTGGAAATGGCTGATGAACAATATAATGTCTATAAAGACTATGCGTTAGAAAAAATGGCAAAAACCAATGGCGTTTCGTTCAATCCTAAACAAATTCCTTGGGACTACGAATATATGTATGATTTTTGGCATAAATACTATGGACTTACACTTCAGATGTACCCCAATACAAACGATAAAGGCGAGCAAAAATTCCAAGTTCCCGGTGTTATTTGGAATTTGTTTGTTAATGACTGTAAAATGTACACGAAAAAGAATAAGGTGCTATGGAAAAGCAATCCTGATGTAAAAAGATTTATGAAATTTTTACTTTGCGATTTGCCGTTTGAAGTGGTAGTGGTTTACGAATACGAAGAAGGCGAAGAGAGGGTATAGCCGATAATGAAAAACGTATAAAAAGCGGTTGGTGTATCAATAATTATCAGGAGAAAAAATTGCACATCTGTGAATAATTTTCACGAGAATTTCACATAAGCTACATCATAATTCCATAACATTGAGTTAAAATAATAATCACAAAGGGGAACACAGTAATCAGACGTTCACCTTGTTGAATTGCCAACCATCCTTTTCATATAATTACCAACCAAACCAACGTCAGTGCCCTGCGAGCAATCGTGGGGCATTGATGTTTTCAGGATACAGAAAGCCTCCCCTGTCGTGCAACAGGGGAGGCGCTTTTATGCTGTGTAGTTCAGCGGATATTGTAGTAGAATTCGTCAGCCGCCTGGCGGTCTTTTCCAGTGAAAATACGCTTGGTAAGCTTGTGGTTTCTGATAAGATACCAGTCGCCGAACTGGTCGAACTTGCGACTTGAGGTCAGCACGTATGAGCGTTTCAGTGTGCCGTATTTCAGTCCCTTGCTGTCGCCGAGTTTTTTCAGCTTTACGGCAAAATCCATATCCTCAAGGCTTACAAGCGACTCATCAAAGCCGCCGACTGTTTCAAAGTCACGCTTGTAGAACCAGAACATTGCGCCGCTTAAATATCCGCCGTTCTTTACCATCACAGGGATAAGGTTAAGCGCAACATACATCGAGGAACACGCTATTCCCAACGACATTCTGTCAAAGCGTGGATTGGCTCCTCCGCCGATATACTCGCCGCTGCCGAGCATTGCCTTTATCTCACGCAGAGAGTATTTCGTCATAAGGCTGTCGGCGTCAAGCGTTACTATAATTTTTCCTGTTGCCGCTTTTACGCCTGCATTGCGCACGGCGGCAATACATCTGCTGTCGTCTTCGACAACTCTTGCTCCGTAGCGTTTTGCTATTGCGGCAGTTTTATCGGTGCATCTGTTGGCTACAACGATTATTTCAGCGGTATAGGGCTTTACATACTTTGCCGCACTGAGTACCGACTGAATACATCTGCCGATGTATTTTTCTTCGTTGTGTGCAGGGATTACAATGCTGAAGGTATATCTGTTCATCTTGCTTGCTCCTGTATCGTCAGAATTGTGCAGGACCGTAAAAATTACATCGGCACAGGTGTGTCAGCGAGGATTTTCGCCACAATCTGCTCGGACGAGTCAAACTCCGTCTGACCTGTTGCAAGCATTATACGGTGCGAAAGCACAGGTACAGCCATTATCTTCACATCATCGGGAGTAACAAACGCACGGTTGTTGATAAGCGCCATAGCCTTTGCCGCCTTGTAGAGTGCGATAGAGCCTCTCGGGGAAACGCCCAGCTTTATATCACGTCTGCCTCTTGTTGCGCCTGTAAGCATAAGAATGTAGGCTTTCATCTGGTCGGACACCATTACGTTTTCAGCGGCACTGCGCAGTGCAAGCACCTCGTCGATAGTCATAACAGGCTGAACCTCCATCTGCTGAGGCATTTTGCTGAGCATAGAAAGCTCAGAAGCACGGTCGGGGTAACCTATGGAAATACGTATCAGAAAACGGTCAAGCTGTGCCTCGGGCAGGTGATATGTACCGTAGGTTTCAATAGGGTTCTGTGTGGCAAGCGTCATAAACGGCGAGGGTAACTTGTGGGTTATGCCGTCAACGGAAATCTGAAGTTCTTCCATTGCCTCAAGCAGTGACGACTGAACCTTCGGAGAGGTTCGGTTGATTTCGTCGGCAAGCAGAAAGTTGCACATTGCCGCACCTGCACGGTATTCGCTTTCGCCTGTTTTCTGGTCGATTGCGGTGTAGCCTACAACGTCTGAGGGCATAAGGTCGGGGGTGAACTGTATTCTGCCGAAGCTTGCCGAAACGGACTTTGCAAGCGTTTCCGCAAGCAGGGTTTTACCTACGCCGGGCACGTCCTCAATCAGAACGTGACCGCCCGCAAGCATTGCGGCGATTATCTTTATGATTACGTCGTGTTTTCCGAGGATAACGTTTTCTATATTGTTTACAAGTTGTGCAATTCTGGGGTTCATATACTGCTCCTTTTTTATATCGGGGGATAATTGATGTTAAACGGCAAAAACGGTGCGGTCGAAATCGTCTGACCGCACCGATATTGTTCTGAAGTTTTACTCGCTGGCCGACAGCGTGCAATCGCTCAGCAGTCGGACTTTACGGGCAGCACCTCGTTTTAGCCGCTGACTCAGATAATAGCGCTATCAGTTTCAGCGTCGAACAGGTGAATCTTGTTCGGGTCAATTGCAAGCTGGATTGTATCCTGAGGACGTGCTACGCATCTGGGCGATACACGTGCTGTGAGGTTAGTACCCTCGCATACGAGATAAAGGAAGGTTTCAGCACCAAGCATTTCGGTTACTTCAACAGTAGCCTCAATCTTGCCTGTCTTTGCGCTGGATACGAATACTTCCTCATCGTGGATATTCTCAGGACGAACACCCAGTGTAACAGCCTTGCCGATGTAGCTCTGAAGAGCGTCGTTATCAGCCTTAGCCGCAGGAATTTCAACGTAGTACTTAACCTTGCTGCCGAACTCTACGGTGTACTTGCCATCGTTGCAAAGCAGCTTTGCGTCGATGAAGTTCATCATCGGAGAGCCGATAAAGCCTGCAACAAACTTGTTTACAGGGTTCTCGTAGAGGTTGATGGGGCTGTCAATCTGCTGAACAAAACCGTCCTTCATAACAACGATTCT
>JAZQBH010000016.1:0-2621 GCA_045545655.1 Oscillospiraceae bacterium | reverse complement strand
GGGGCTGTTTGATTTTATCTCCGAAAAGCTGACCTCACGGTTTGCCAACACACGCACGCTGTCAGCCGCCCTTACCCTGCTGTGCTTTTTTATGGCTATGCTTATCACGAATGACGTTGCTCTGCTGACGTTTGTTCCCCTGACGCTTCTGCTGTTCAAGGGACGTGAAACAGTGCTTATCCGCTGTATTGTGCTTGAAACAGCGGCGGCTAACCTCGGAAGTATGGTCACCCCTATCGGCAATCCACAAAATCTGTACATATATGCAAACTATGATTTCTCAATCGGCGAGTTCTTCGCTATAATGCTCCCGATAAGCGGTGTAAGCCTTGCGCTTATTCTGCTGTCGTTGCTACTTGTTCCCTCGGAAAAGGTTAAGCCTGTGGAGGCCAAGGCGAAGTTCAGCCTCTCACGCAACTTCTTTGTGTATGCAGTTATTTTCGCAGTGTGTATCTGCACGGTTGCGAAAGTTCTTGATTATCGAATCTGCCTTGCGGCAACGCTTTTGCTTGCGGTTATCTTCGATTTCCGGATACTCGCAAAACCCGACTATTGCCTGCTTGCAACGTTTGTCTGCTTTTTCATTTTTGTGGGAAACCTTTCAAACATCTCCGCAGTAAGCACTTACATCAGTTCGGTGCTTGAGGGCCGTGAACTGCTGGTGTCTGCCCTTCTCTCGCAGATAATAAGCAACGTGCCGTGTGCGCTTATGCTTTCGGGATTTACTGACAATGCAAAACAACTATTGCTCGGTGTAAATATCGGCGGTATGGGAACACTCATTGCGTCGCTTGCAAGTCTTATTTCGTTCAAGCTTTATGCTAAATCTGAAAACGCTCGCAAAGGTCGATTTTTCGCAGAATTTACTGTGTACAACTTTGTTATGCTTGTGATACTCTTTACTGTTTCTAAACTGATTTACAGTTGACAAAAAGTGTATAATATGGTAAACTTAAATATGTAGATATTTTTTCAGAAAGGATTTTTTTATGGAAATTTTAAAAAACATACTACTGCTGGTAGTGGGATTTATCCTGCTTATCAGAGGTGCAGATTCCTTCGTTGAAGGCGCTTCCGCACTTGCAAGAAAAATGAAAATCCCAGCGCTTGTAGTAGGTCTTACTATCGTAGCAATGGGCACAAGCGCACCTGAGTTATCAGTCAGCGTTACATCTGCACTGAATGGTGCAAACGATATGGCGGTAAGCAATGCAATAGGCTCAAACATATTTAATCTGCTTGTTGTGCTGGGTGTATGTGCGCTGTTTAAACCTGTCCCCGTAACAAAGGATATTCTCAAACGTGACTACCCCGTATCAATCGGCGCAACAATTGTTTTCGTTGTGCTTATGCTGGTGACTGTCGGCGGAATCAAGTTCGGAATCGGCAGACTTGAGTCCAGTGTTTTACTTGTACTTATGGTTGGCTACATTATCTGGATGGTTACTGCTACACTTAAAAACAGAAATAAGAATGACAAAGATGAGCCAGAAGAAAAGAAATTCAATCTTATGTCCTGCCTGGTGTCCATTGTGGGCGGCGTCGCAGAAATCGTAATCGGCGGTGATTTTGTTGTTAACAACGCATCTGCATTGGGCGGCACACTCGGAATGAGTAATGCTCTTATTGGTCTTACAATCTGTGCAATCGGCACATCGCTCCCTGAGCTTGTAACATCTGTTGTTGCCGCTAAGAAGGGCGAAACAGAAATGGCTATGGGTAATGTAGTTGGTTCTAACATATTCAATTTACTGTTTATTCTTGGTGTTTCGGGTGTAATTACACCGATTACACTTGCTGAAGCGTCACTCGTTAACACATTTATTGACTGCGGCTTTTATGTAGCTATCAGCATTCTGTGCTTTGTATTCTGCATTACAGGCAAGAAGATTACACGTGCAGAGGGTTGCATCCTTCTTGGTCTTTATGTAGGCTATATGGCATACATAATAATCCGTGACGGCGGCGGAGCAGTTGTTGCATAATCAATAATCTGCCCTGTTTTATGATGTAGTACAAATCCCCCGAAGTTAATTTACTTCGGGGGATTTTCTTATCCTCATATAGATTTATGATGTCTGATACGGCATAAATCGTCTTGTATTACAATAATTAACATAGCGAGAGGATATACAACGAATACTACATACAGCAAAACTCCCCTTGCAGTAGCAAAGGGAGCCTGCTTCATATTTTCGGAGTTCGGGCAAAAGCCCTACGGAATTAACCCTTAACTGCACCAAGTGCAACGCCTTCAACGATGTTCTTGGAGATGAAGAGGTAAATGATTACGACAGGGATAATCGACAGGAAGATTGTCATAAATACCTGACCGTAGTCCGCACCACCCGACAGAACAGAAGTACTGAGCTTCTGAATGAGAATCGGGACAGTCTTCAGATCCTCTTCAGATCTGAGAACGAGCGAAGGAGTAAAGAAGTTGTTCCACGAAGCAACAAATGCGAATATCAGCTGAACTGCAATCGCAGGCTTCATAATCGGAAGACCAATCATATTGAAGGTTCTGAATTCGTTACAGCCGTCTACACGAGCCGCCTCAACAACTTCAAGCGGGAAAGAGCTTTCCAGATATTGCTTCATATAGAAGAATACGGAAGGAG
>JAZQBH010000015.1:0-2194 GCA_045545655.1 Oscillospiraceae bacterium | reverse complement strand
TTGCTGTAATATTGTTATGGTGCGGCAAATTGCATAATAGTGAGGAGATTCTATGAATAAGATAAAAATAAAAGCCTATTCTAACAGTGTTTTAAAATATGAATATTTCATTTCAGTTGATGATTGGTATAATTCAAAATGCAAAGTTACTTTAAATGATTCTGCCAAAACAGTAAAGGAATTTATTCTGGATTTCTAGGCTTTCAGTAGATGTTTTCTTTATGAGCTAAAATGTGATTTGTCGATACAAACGGCACGCTTTCACAGGGGCTTGGCAGGTGCTAAGTTGCTGTTGGCGACCTTTCTATTGACAACCAATTCTGAAAGTGGTAAAATGTGTTTGTATGGATAAGTTTTATCGTGAAATAATTGCGTCTTCTTTGATATGGAGGGGAAATGTCTAAGAAAAAAAAAGGTGTTTTACTGTTTGTTTTTATATTGGTGCTTATTACATTGACTGTGATTATATTGTTTATATTTCCTAAAACCTTATACAGAGAAGTATCTAACAACGATATTTATGAAATAGTGATTCAATCATCGCATATTCCCCAGACTGCAAATATGGGCGGAAGAGAATATACACTTAATGTTTTTGAAAAAAAGGGATTTTTAAAGGAAAAAATCTTTTCAGAAACATTTTGGTTTAATAATGATGGTTCGTCAATTGCTGATAACAATATCAGTGTAAATTGGAACACAGGAAATGTAATAATCACTATTGACAGCGAAGAGATGAACGCAAAATCTTATATAGTCTACTATAATTAAAAGCCTGATGAATTATATCCCTGTTCCAATGGAACAGGGATTTTTAGTAAAAAATAAATTTCATTGCAACATTTTTACTTTCCGTTTTGTATTATTTACAAATGAAGAAAATGGAGGCTGCTATGAAAATTTTTTCTATAATAATGGCATTACTTATGACGCTCACCAGTTTTACAGGCTGTTCGGAAGATTTGCCGACTTCCTCAAATCGGGATATCGCTGAGTACGATTTTGAAGATTTAAAATTTGTCGGTTGCTACAGAGATTTCTCCGAAGAGAAAACCCAGTACTACAAAGGCGGAATAACAGGCGAAACCGCCCGTGAACTCTACGAAATAATCACCGAGCAATGTTCGCAGAAAAAGCTGACAGGCGGAAATTACACAGGCTTTGAGTCGCTTGTTGTTACCGCTCCGAGCGGACAGACCTATACTTGTTACTTTACTTACGACCACGAGGAATATTCCACAACCCCCAACGACGCCGATGTAGACCCAGGTATGCCGACAGTTGATTTGGTAGGCGAACGCTTCGTTATAATCAGCAATAATTCACAGGCTTATGAGGTTACAAACCCAGAAATTTCTGAGCGTTTTAACAAACTGATTTCGGAGTACCTCAAAGAGAATTATTCACCCACAACCAAAAAGAACGATACACAGGACATTCTGTTTGTTAAGCGCTATACAAATTATGCGTGGACTCCCATAAACGAGGGAATATTTATGGATAGTCTGGGCAACTGGTACACCTTTGATTTTGAAGGCAAGCTGTTCAACTCGGATAAGGATTTCATAGACGCATTGTATGAGCATTATTCCTCGTCAGAGCCTGTCTACAAATCAAAAACTGAACCCGAACGTATTGATGAAATCAGACGTCTGATTGACGAAATCGACCCATCATCAGAAGTGACCGAAAAGCACGTTGGATATGATATGGGGCAGAAATCATTGTATGTCCTGAGTTCTGATTATGAATTGATACAATTGCATTCAACAGGAGATTTTATCCGTACCCTTGAGGACGAAAACGCAAAAAAACTCAGAAGTATATATGATATGCTTTATGTATTCGCCTGAAGTTTTCTGAATAAATCAAGGCACTGAATTTTCAGTGCCTTTTGTGGAAATATGTTTAGTCTTTCTTCCAGTGGCTGAGCTTTGGCAGTTCAGCCGAAAAATATTCCCGTGCTTGTTCGGGGGTGAAGTTTTCGTTTGATATATGAGTGCTCAAAAAATCAATCAGCTGGTCAAGGCTTTTGTAGACAAATTCGCCGTTGGTGTAGCACCATTTGCAATAATCCTCGTTAAATTCGCCGTTCGGGTCTTTGCTTGTTGTGGAGTCGTCCAGTGGCATTCCGCAGCATTGGCATATCAGCTTTCGTGGAGAACCCAGAAGCGTGTTAATCGACACGTCAAAC
>JAZQBH010000014.1:0-4076 GCA_045545655.1 Oscillospiraceae bacterium | reverse complement strand
GCAGGGAAAGGACTCCCGATAAAGTGCGGTTTGAACAGGAGGTTTTACTATGCTAATCAGCGAGTATTTAGCGCTTCGTAATCAAATCGGCGTTTCAACCGTTTCACCCATAAGCACAGGCGATATAAGCATTGCTGATATTCCTCAGGGCGGCGAAGACAGCTTTGCGGCGGCTTTACAAAGCAAAATTGAGGAAAAACAGCGTGGCGTTGAGTTTTCAAAGCATGCTATCCAGCGGTTATCCGACAGGAGCATCGACGTTACAGAAGGCGATATGCTTGAGCGATTGAACAAGGGTGTAGAAATAGCGGCTGACAAGGGCTGCAGCGAAAGTCTGGTGCTTGTCGGTGACAACGCATTTGTTGTAAGCGTTAAGAACAACAAGGTTATAACCACAGTATCCAAAGAGGATCTTGTGGGAAACATTTTCACAAATATTGATTCTACCGTGATCGTATGAGCGCATAAGCGTTCACACTAATGAACGGACCTTCGGGAATTCATTGACAGTCTGCGACTGAGACTGTCACACGGTAAAGACGAAATTAGGAGGTCAATATGGTTAAATCACTTTATTCAGGCGTTTCTGGTCTTAAGACCCATCAGCAGAGAATGGACGTTATCGGTAACAACATCGCTAACGTAAACACAATCGGTAACAAGGCAGACGTTGTAACTTTCTCCGACGTTTACTATCAGACAAAGAGAAACCCTTCCGCTGCAACCTCTACACTGGGCGGTGTTAACCCTATGCAGGTAGGTTACGGTGTCAAAATGAACTCCACTACCGCTAATATGACCCAGTCTGGCTATACCCAGTCGGATAACACATTCGATATGGCTATCAACGGTAACGGCTTCTTCCAGGTAATGGACAGCGGCGGAAACATCTTCTACACAAGAGCAGGTATTTTCAACATTGACAATGAGGGTAACCTCGTTAACGCTGATGGTTATCACGTTCTTGGTGTTTCTGGTGACAGCACGGGCCAGGAGGCAGGCAGCCAGCCTATCAAGGCTTTCATTCCTGCAACTGAGGCTAAGGCTTCTTCCGCAACAAAGAAGATTAACGGCACAGACGTAACACTCTCCGTTTCTGCTCCTTCCGACTACACAAATATGACAGTAGCATTCCAGGACGCTGAATTCCCTTATGCTACTTATGCTAATGATATTCTTACTATCTACTTCAACCCCAACAGACAGTATGAGTCTGAGCAGGAGTTTGAGGACGCAATCAACGAGGCACTTCAGGCGGGCGGTATTACCCTTCCTGATGAGGTTACACTTCAGTTTGACTTCGCTGAAATCCCCAACGACCCCAACTCAAAGACTGCTGAAAACGACATTACAAACCTGATTTTCACAACAGAAAATTCAACTGCAACACTTGATTATGTATATAAGAAGAACGGCGGCGGAAACGACCACGCTTATATGACATTCATTGTTGACAGCAACACAAGCACAGACGCTGTAAAAATCAACTACGAAAAGAACAACGGCGTTTGTACAGCAAGCTACGATGCAGCAACCAAGACCTGGACTCTCACTATGGACGAGGACACTGAGATTTCCGACCTTCAGAAGAAGATTGACGAAATCCTCGCTGGCGACCCATCCATTGACTCACTTGACGTTGCGTTCAAGTGCCCCGATAAGTCACAGAGAGCTTATGCTATCCTGAATTACGCTGAAAGAACAGGAGGTACTATTACCAATCCTCCTGCTGGTTACACTGCTGCTACTGTTGCAGGCGCAGCACCCATTCAGGTAATGGGCGTAACCGAGGGCAGCGTAACAGGCGCAATGTCCGTTGTAATGCACGATGCAGGTGAGTTTGCAAACAACTATAAAATTACTTTTGCATACACTCAGAGCTACGACAACACAAAGGCAGTATGGGATGAAAACACACTGACCGTTACCATTTCTCCCAACTCCTCTATCGCTGACGTAAACAAGGCTATCAGAGATGCAGCAAACGGCAATACTCAGAAGATGATGACATTCACTGAAATTTCCGGTCTCAGCGATGACCCCATCTGGTCAGCTTCTTACGACTCTGTAAATTCCAAGTATGTTATTACTCAGACTGATATTTATGGAACAACCAGAACTGCTGAGTATACTGGTACAAATCCTCCTACAGACGCAGATGTAGCTGCTATAACCACTTGGGCAAATTATGTTGACGCAGACGGAAAAGCACTTCAGGATACAAACCAGTTCTTCCTCGGCGACCCCACAAATGCATCAGGTCCTAACGGCGTAGTAGGTAAGGATGAAAAAGCAAAGGGCATTCTCTGGAATCCTGGTATCAGAGAAGAGTTCTTCAGCGGCAACCCCGCAATTTCTCCTATGGGCGGTGAGGACGCATTCTTCACAGGCGTTGCAAAGTCGCTGTCCACATTTGCACTTGCAGACGGACGTATGGGTGAAGAACAGTCCTTCAAGGATTTCACTGATATCACCGTTCAGCAGGACGGCCGCATCATCGGTCTGCACTCCATTCACGGTTACATTGAAATCGGACGTATCGATATCGCTCAGTTCGATAACCCCAACGGTCTTGCTAAGGCTGGCGGTACAACCTTCCAGGCAACAGTAGCTTCTGGTGAGGTTAAGCTGTCCGTTGCAGGTCAGGGCGGCGCAGGCGTTATCCTTTCGGGTTCGCTTGAAATGTCCAACGTAGACCTTGCTCAGGAGTTTACTGATATGATTACAACTCAGAGAGGCTATCAGGCTAACTCACGTGTAATCACAGTTTCTGATACTATGCTTGAAGAGCTTCTCTCACTCAAGAGATAATTCTTCAGTTTAATATCTGATTTAGTCGGTTTGCCGCAGATTCCTTGCGGGGTCTGCGGCACATACCGATAAAAAGTGAGGAATAATATATGATTTTTCTTACAAGACTTGATGGCAAGCAGTTTATGCTTAACGAAAATCTCATTGAAATGGTTAATGAAACGCCCGATACAGTAATTCAGCTTGAAAACGGGCACAGCTACATAGTTCGTGAATCTATGGCTGAGCTGCAGAATAAAATCCACGAAAACACCAGGCTTCAAAGGCGTGTACGATTGAAATGGCGTGATACTGAAGAGCCTTTGACATAAAATGGGAAACGGATTTCCCGGAATTTTGCGAAAATAATTGAAAAGTGAGGGATATGCTTTGAATTTATCGCTTATTATAGGTTGGGTAGTAGCATTCGGAATGGTTGTCTTTGGTATCATATTCGATGTCGACGAGGGCATTGTGCTGGGCAACTTCGAAAACTTTTTCGATGTGCCTTCGCTTGCTATCACTATCGGTGGTACAATCGGATGTCTTATTGCGTCGTTCCCGATGTCATATCTGGGTGGACTTGGCAAACGTATGAAAATTGCGTTTATGCCGCCGAAATACAATCCTACAAAGTACATTGCTGATATCGTTGAATATGCTCAGATTGCCCGTACAAGAGGTCTGCTTGCACTTGAAGAAAGTGCAAACCAGTGTTCTGACGCATTTATGAAGTCCAGCCTGATGATGATTGTAGATGCTAACGACCCCGAAAAGGTACGTGGTATGCTGGATGATACTATTCTGTTTATGTGTCAGCGTCACGAAAGCGGACGTTCGTTCTTCGAAAAGGGCGTAGGTGTCTTCCCTGCATTC
The DNA here is from genome assembly GCA_045545655.1 of Oscillospiraceae bacterium. GTDB lineage: Bacteria > Bacillota > Clostridia > Oscillospirales > Ruminococcaceae > CAG-115. The sequence continues at coordinate 410 of JAZQBH010000014.1, read as the reverse complement.
GGTATGTTGGGTACACTTGTCGGACTTATCAATATGCTTGCAAGCGTTGACTTCAATAACCCTGGTGCTCTTACAGCAGGTATGGCTACCGCGCTTGTTACAACATTCTATGGTTCGTTGTTTGCAAATGTCCTTTTTGCTCCTATTGCAATGTCACTGAAAAATACCCATGAGGATGAACTGCTGTGTATGCAGATAATCGAGGAGGGTGTTCTTGCGATTGCTGGTGGTTCAAACCCGAGATATATCCAGGAAAAGCTTGAATTTATGCTGCCTAAGAGCAAGCATACAACAGATAAGTAATGTGCATCTTTCACAATAGTCTTATGACCGTAGGCTGTTGACTTACATAACCGCCATAACACATAGAGAATAAAACCTTACTATTTTGTGAATTATTCATAAGAAAA
>JAZQBH010000013.1:0-3637 GCA_045545655.1 Oscillospiraceae bacterium | reverse complement strand
GATAATTCGTCCGATTATTCCGAGAGAACACATTGAGGCGTGGATTATGAATTTTGCAAAAACTGATCTCAAAAGTCAGGAACAAAAGCAACGGCTTATTGATATTTTCGTGAATAGCGTTCATGTATACGACGATAAGATCGTTGTGATCTTCAACTACAAAGACGGCGAGAAGTACATTCGCATTGATGAGTTAAAAACAAACATAAAAAAAGAGAACACTCAGATTTCTGAGTGTTCTACTTTGTTTAAGTTTGGTGACCCGTACGGGAATCGAAATGAGGTCAACACTTTTGGTAGATTTTGGCAAACTCTCCTAAATAGCGTTACAATGCGATTTGTAACAGTTTAGATTTTCTTCAATTTTAGTAATTTAAGGTCATTTTTGGTGATAATAAGTACCAAATAAAGACCAAGTTTCACTCGACAATCTCACAAAATTAGCCTCTGATTATACAAAAATCGGAGGCTTTTATTATGCCCCGTATGACAATATTATATCCTTTCAGAAAAATATTGTCAAGCACATTGTATATCAGAAGGGAGTATTTACAATGAACTCAATCTTTCAGCTACTTAACCCAAGCAACACTCTGACCGTAAATCGTCCGCTGGCTCATTCTATCGGAGTGATGGAGGCTATGATTTACGCCGCCCTCATATCCAAGAGCAGCTATTATGAGCGAAACGGAATGCTCGATGACGGGTGGTTTTACTCAACTATTCCAGACCTTGAGGAAAGCACAACGCTTTCAGAGTATCAGCAGAAACGCTGTATAAAGAAACTTGCGGAAATAGGCTTGATTGAAACTAAAACCAGAGGCTTGCCCGCACGGCGTTGTTTCCGTGTTATAGAAAATCTCCCCCTTATTACAAAGCTCCTGTCTGACGGTGAGAAAGCTATCGCAAATATAAAGCCGATGGCAGCACAGTCTTATGAGCGAAAGCGTAAATCTTCCTGCTCTGAAGAAAGTGCGGAGCTGGGTGATGACAGCAGCGATGAGAAAGACATAAATCGGCATACCTGCTCCGAAGAAACTGCGGAACTTGTTCCGAAAGAAAGTACAGAACTTGCTCCCGAAGAATTTACTCCACAGCTCCAGAGCAACTGCGGAACTTACTCCGAAGTTTGTCCAACCCCCTACATATATAAATCCAAAGACAATAAATCTAAAGTTAATAATCATCTATCAATCAATCATACGCACACGGACGATTTTGACGATGAGGGCGATTTTTTCGAGGATATGATTGATAGGATTGATGAACAGCAAAGCTCTGATGTTGATGTTATGGAAGAACGAGCCGAGTATCTTGACATTCTTCGGACGAACATCGACTATGAATGTCTGATTGCAGGTAGTCCCACTAAAACGGACAGGATAGATGAAATCTTGAACATAATGCTTGATGTTGTTTGTTCTGCCCGTGAATATATCCGTGTGAACGGTGAGGATTATCCGCAGAAAGTGGTAAAATCGCAGTTCTTAAAACTGAACGACAGCCACATCGAATATGTGCTTATGGCTTTTGACAGGAACACAAGCAGTATTCGCAACATTCGTTCATATCTGATTACCGCATTGTATAACGCTCCGCATACTATCGGCAGCTTTTATTCAGCTATGGTAAATCACGATATGTACGGGAATAATTGAGGGTGCAGAAATGCACGGAAAGGAAGAAATATGAACACAATAGCTTTTTACAACAACAAAGGCGGTGTTGGTAAAACCACAACCGCTATCAATGTGGCAAACGAGCTGGCAGAAAAGCACAGAATATTAGTTATTGACCTTGACGGACAAGCTAACAGCTCCCGTTTCTTTGCCGAGCCGAAGGCAGGGCTTGAAACGGCTCTTGTAAAGAAGAATTTTTCTCCCGATGTTGCACACAGCAATACACGCTATCCGAACATTGATGTTCTGACATCAACCTCTGCATTAAATCTTGTCAACGCACAGTTTGAGCAGCTCTCCGATGAAGAACAGACGGCGAATATCCGCAAGGTGCTTTCTTACGGCAGCAGTTACGACTATGTTCTGCTTGACTTGCCCCCTGCTCTTACCAAGATTACCGAAAAAGTCATAACGCTCTGCGATTGTGTGTATGTCCCGATAGAGTTAAGCACTTTCGCAATACAGGGTATTCCGACGGTAACAGGAGCTTTGACAAACTGCAACGCACAGTTCGGCGGCTGTATCGTAAACAAGTTCGATAAAGAAAACCCCTCTGATAACGAGCTGTTGGAGCTGCTTAAATCAATGCTTGGAAATAAGGTGCTGAAAACTACTGTACCGTTCAGCAGAGTTATTAAAAACTCGTTCAGTTTCAGACTTACCGCAAAGGAATATATGAAATGGACAGCGGCGGCAACAGCTTTTGAGAATTTGGCAGCAGAAATCATTGAAAGGACGGAGAACGGAATATGAGCAGAAAATTTCAGATTGACAGCGCAATTATGGCAGACATACAGACAGCGAACGCAGACAGCTACATAGACAACCTCAAAATGCTTGACATCGAGCTTATAGAGCCTAACGAGGGTAATTTCTATGAGCTGTCCGAAATCGAAACATTAGCGGAGGATATTGAGCGACAGGGACTTATGACGGCTCTTGTGGTATCGGAGAACGGCGGCAGATACAAACTCATCAGCGGTCACAGAAGATTATCTGCGGTAAAGCTGCTCATTGAAAGCGGACGGCGTAAGAGCAGTAAAGTTCCTTGTTTCATCAAGGGAGCAAAGCCGAACAATGAAACACAGCTTGACCTCATTATGCTGAACGCCACACAGCGTAAGTATTCGGACGCAGATAAAATGCGTGAATATGAGGAACTGACGAGGATTTTCAAGGAGCTGGAGGCTGCGGGCAAGCCGATTAAGGGCAGAATAAGGGACAGAATAGCGGACGCACTCAATGTTTCCTCTGCACAGGTCGGAAAGCTGGATAATATAAAGCACAACGCTATTCCCGATGTGGAACAGGCGGTAAAATCGGGAGATATGTCTATATCTACGGCTAACGAGGTCGCAAAGCTCCCGCCCGAAAAACAGCAGAAAATCATATCCGAAAAGCCGAAAATCACGCACAAAGAGGTCAAGGAAATGCAGAAAGAGGAAAGCGTTTCCGCTGACGAAGATGTTGAAATTCCCGATGATGACGAGGACGAAGATGATACCAACGAGGAAGAAACTGACGGATACACGGCTGTTACGCTTACTGTTACCGAGGCTGAAACGCTTTCAAGATATATGGACGCTCTGCTTGTCCGTGTTATGGGCGATGATTATGATGTTCTTCGTTCTCTTGCTGACAGGCTGACACAGTAAAATGTGCTATATATAGCACAAAAAATTACCTTGACACAATGTTGAGAGTGGGTGTATAATGAATATGAAAACATTGATACTTATGCGAAAGGAGCTTATTTATGGGATTACCGACAACAGGTTTCAGTGCGACGGGCATTGAAGAAATCGAGTGGGGTGAGTTCACTTCTGCGTGGTCATTAAAGTTTATGGATGAGCTTTCGGGCAGAAAGTACGCCGAGGGTTTCAATCCGAAATTTACTGCCGTTCTTAATTGGGCGTTTGCAAATCGGAAAAAGATTGAGAATATGCCTTTTGACGAGC
>JAZQBH010000012.1:0-7063 GCA_045545655.1 Oscillospiraceae bacterium | reverse complement strand
AAGCGTTTTGTAATCAGCGATCTGGAGCATAATGCGGTTGTCCGTCCGATAAAGGCGCTGGCTGATGAATACGGCATACGCTTTGAGGACTACTGCCGCATTTTTGAAACCTCCCAAGACCCACAGCAGACGCTTCGCAATGCCGCACGGTGTCTTGACGGCGAAAACTGCGTGATGGTCTGCACAGCGGCAAGCAATGTGATAGGACTGCGAAATCCACTGGACGGACTGTACAGCCTTTGCCGTGAGCGGAATATCCCGATGATTGTCGACGCCGCACAGGGCGCTGGAATTCTCCCTGTAAGCCTTGACTGCGCCGACATAATCTGTGCGGCTGGGCATAAGGGGCTGTACGGCGCAATGGGCACAGGACTTATGGTAACCAACGGCAGATACCCCTTGCGTACGATTATAGAGGGCGGCACGGGCAGCGTTTCTGAAAGCCTTGTTCAGCCCGATTTTATGCCCGACCGCTTTGAAAGCGGCACTATAAATACTGCGGGTGTAATCGCTCTCGGTGAGGGTGTGCGCTTTGTAAAGCTGAAAACTCCGCAGAGGATTTTAGCACACGAGCTGTACTTGTGCAGACGTTTCTGCGAGGGCGCACAAAGACTGCGTAATGTGCGGCTGTACAATGTGATAAATATGCGGAATTCTCATCTCTATGCGCCCGTAGTGTCGTTCAACTTCGATGGAATACCCTCAACTGAGGGCGCTGAAATTCTCGGCGGAATGGGCTTTGCTATGCGGGGCGGACTTCACTGTGCTCCGCTTGCGCACAAAAAAACAGGAACACTTGAAAGCGGCACAATCCGCTTTGCTCCGTCTGTGTTCAGCACACAGCAGGAGGTTGACGCACTGCTTTACGCAATGCAGAAGGTCAGCCGCTGAAAAATTCCTATAATGAAAACGACCCTGTCTGAGCAAAATCAGACAGGGTTATTTTCGTAATAAGGAATTTGGTTAAATCTGCCATTTGCTGGCAGTTACAATTATAACATTATTTCCAGAAAATCACAATGGAAATTCGTACAAAAATCTTGGAAAAGGTTCGGGGAGTGGGGGGAGAACTGTTGTGAGTAAAAGGTTTTCCGTTTTCGAGCAAACAAAATCGCCCCTACTATTCAGTAGGGGCGCATAGTGGATTTGCGTGGTCTTTTGTTGCTTTATAGTCTCTCTTATTGTGAAAGGAAAAAAGAATTTTTAAGATTTATATTTGTGATTATTTTCTTGATTTTTCTTTGCCGTGTTCAAAGAAGATATAAGTATTCTTTTAATTTCAAGGCAATCAGTAAGTATTGACTCGCCCTGTGATTTGTCGATATAGTCGGTTAAAATCAATAATCTTATCCAGTATTCTGTTTCAGCGGTTTCTTTAAGTGAAATTTGTAGTTTTGCTATGAAATCGGCAGTGCTCACACCGTACGCCGCCTCATTAGCATTTGCACCAATAGAAGTGCCACTTCGAATTATCTGTTTTGATATTATATTTTCGTGTTTTTCTTTTTGAAGATATTTATATAGTTTTACAATACGAGATGCAAATGAAAGTGATTTTTCAAGCAATGGGTTTTCATTCATAGAAAAATAGCCTTTCCTTATTGAATAATGAAAAAAGAATAAATAATAATGAATAATACAAATGCGCCTACTTTTAAATTATTCATTATTCTTTGTTCAATATTCATTATTAAATTAGCCCCTTGCGTTAGCAAGGGGCGCATTTGGCGGAAGCGGTGGGATTCGAACCCACGGTACCGTGAGGTACAACTGATTTCGAGTCAGTCCCGTTATGACCACTTCGATACGCTTCCATAACATTAATATTATACAATATTTTCTGATTTTTGTCAAGTACCCATCAGAGTTTTTCTTAATTCTGGAAATTAAAAGTAATTTTTATATGGAAATTTATAGCTTTTATATAAAACCTACTTGCAATGTTGAAATAAATATGTTATAATTACAAAAGGTGTAGAAGGTGGTGGGATTATGAATAGTCCGTTTAAATATGCAGACAGGTTGTTTGAAATGATTGGAAATGACAAGCCTGCTGTTCATCTGTATCAGAATGTTGCTGATGGTGTGGTTGTGCCAATGTTCGGAGGTTTTCTGCCGCACCCGATTAACTCAATTCGGGCACTGCGTGACTGCGGTGTAATAGACAACGCATCTCACGCTGTGTTTGATGTTTTCTGCAAGACTATCGAAAACGGCATAGCCAATGGAATAAAAGATAACTCACTGTCAACGGAGTTCAGTATGCGCCTTCGTGCAGACGGCGATTATGAGATGTGTTCGGTATATGCGCTGTTTCTGCGTGATGAAAGCGGAAAAATTACTGATGTTCATTACAGATTCTGTCCGTTCAGCGAAAAGCAGATTTTTGTGCGTGACGTGATGAAGATGTTCTCGTCCGACAAAAACCCGAAGGTGTTTAGTCAGCGCTGTCAGAACACAATTGACAGTAATCCCGATAAGCAGATTGCTTTTATACAGTTTGATATTGACAAGTTTAAAATAATCAACGAGGAATACGGCGTTCAGAAGGGCGACGACCTGCTTTTGTTCATCAATGATACATTGTCGCTTATCTGCACAGATAATCAGCCTTATTGCAGGCTGACGGCAGACATATTTATGGTAGTCACTCCTTTTGAAAACCGTGAATGGCTTATTGAGTTCGTTCACAGAATTGAGGATATGCTCAGCGGATATGATGGAATGGATTATCGCCTGACCTTTGGTGTATCAGTTGTTGAGGACAGAACTGTTCACACACGTTATCACGGCGATAATGCGTCTATGGCACGGCAGTCCATAAAGGGAAATGCACTTAATAATATAGCGTTCTTCACAAACGAGATGAAATCTGAGCTTGAGAAGACAAAGGCTATTGAAGATGATATGGAGAGCGCTCTTGCAAACGGTGAGTTTATCATTCTGCTTCAGCCGAAGTACTCCATCAGCACGGAAAAAATCATCGGTGCTGAGGCACTTGCACGTTGGATTCACCCGAAACGTGGAATGATTCCGCCTGTTGAGTTTATCCCTGTGTTTGAGAAAAACGGCTTTATCCTCAAGCTTGATTTGTATATCTGGGAGCTTGCGTGCAAGAAAATCCGTAGCTGGCTTGATAATGGCATTAAACCTGTGCCTGTGTCGGTGAACATTTCACGTGAGTATATCAACTCGTTTGACGTTGAGGGCGCATTTTCACAGCTTATTGCGAAATATAATATCCCGATTGAACTGCTTGAGCTTGAAATTACCGAAAGTATTGAGTCGGCAGGCGTTGAAAAGATAGTGAAGAACCTTAAAGATGCTGGCTTCACACTGCTTATGGACGATTTTGGCTCGGGTTATTCGTCGCTTAATGTGCTTAAATCCACTCAGTTTGACGTGCTGAAAATGGACAGAGGCTTCCTCGGCGAATTTATGGACTCCGACAGGGGTAGAAAAATCATCGAGCATACTATTTCAATGTCGCAGGATATCGGTCTTGATATAGTTGCAGAGGGCGTTGAAACCAGTGAGCAGGCCAAATTCCTGAGTGAGTGCGGCTGTGACTCCGCCCAGGGCTACTATTACTCCAAGCCCGTTTCAGAAGAAGAGTTCGACAAGCAGCTTCTTGAGGTGAATGGTTAAACAATTGATTTTCAATGGAATAAGAAAAGGGTACTGAGATTTTTCTCAGTACCCTTGTTTGTTTAATTCTTAAGGTTGTTTATTCTTCCGTTTCAATATCAATTTCTGTTGAAACTGCAAGCTGGCGTTCAACCTCAGATGAACCTGCCGCTGCGGCAATGTCGGTTGCACAGCTTACTATCAGCGCAGACCCGATTAAGATTGAATTAACAGCGTGGGAATTTGCAATGTTAAGCCCGATAATAACGCCAAGCGCTACGATTGCGGCAATTCCAATAAGGATAATCCACCATTTCCTGAAGCCTGCCTTTTTCACAGCAAACATACGGGGTGCTTTCAGTATGCCGAATATTGCAACGAATGCGCCTGCTATTATGGTGAATACGCCCATTATGTTCTTGTACAGCAGAAGAAGCATTATTCCCGCAACAACACCGAGAACAGATGTGATGATAGTGCCTGCCGCACCTGTCTTATCCTTTTTGGTGAGCCACGTGAAGAACGTGATTACACCATAAGCCGCCGCAACAATTCCCAGTAATCTGACAATCATTTCAAGCGAACGTGAACTGAATACTATCATAAACAAGCCGCCAACCAGCTCCAGCATAGCCATCAGTATCAGATTGGTTCTCATAGATTTCAGTGTTTTTATGTCCATAACAGCAAAACCCTCCGATTAAGTTTTACAGTAAATGCCTATTATCAACATTATACCCCATTTTCAGAAAGATGTCAAGATTTTCATTAAATTTTCAGTAACTACTTGAAAAATAGCGTAAAATGTGGTAGAATAAAGTGAAGTATTATATTTTATGATTAACGAGGAGTTTAAATCTATGCTGCAATATGATGAAACCCGTCTTGCTATGGAACAGTTTGAGCCTGAACTGCGTGATTTGCGTTCTGCTCTTAACCTTGACGGTATTAAGATAAAGCTCGACGAGCTTGAAATGAAAACAACAGAGCCGTCCTTCTGGGACGACCCCGAAAAATCGCAGTCCATTCTTCAGCAGATAGGCAAGTACAAGCAGATTATCACAAGCTATGAAAAGCTCTGCTCTGACCGTGATGATGTGCTTGCTATGATTGAGCTTGCCGAGGAAGAAAACGACGAGTCTATGGTAGACGAAGTAAACGCTCTTGCTGAGGCTGTTAAGACCTCCTACGAGGAGCAGAAGCTTGCTACCCTTATGACAGGCGAATATGACAACTCAACCGCTATTCTTTCGTTCCACGCTGGCGCTGGCGGCACAGAGGCCCAGGACTGGGTATCAATGCTGCTGAGAATGTACACAAAGTGGTCTGACAGACACGGCTTCAAGTGTGAGCTGCTTGACATTCTCGACGGCGACGAGGCTGGCGTCAAGAGTGCGTCTATCCGTATCGAGGGCTTTAACGCTTACGGCTTCCTGAAGTCTGAGCACGGTGTTCACCGTCTTGTGCGTGTGTCGCCGTTTGACTCCGCAGGAAGACGTCACACAAGCTTTGCGTCTGTTGAAGTAATGCCCGAAATTGACAAGGATATTTCCGTGGAAATCCGCCCCGATGACATTGAAATGGAAGTTTACCGTGCAAGCGGTGCGGGCGGTCAGAAGGTAAACAAAACAAGCTCGGCTGTGCGACTTATCCACAAGCCTACAGGTATTGTTACTGCTTGTCAGACTCAGCGTTCACAGGTGCAGAACCGTGAATACGCTATGAAAATGCTTATGAGTAAGCTTATTCAGATTAAGGAGCAGGAGCACCTTGACAAGATTTCCGACATCAAGGGCGACCAGCTTAAAATTGAGTGGGGCAGCCAGATTCGTTCCTATGTGTTTATGCCCTACACCCTTGCAAAGGACCACCGCACAAGCTTTGAAAACGGCAACATCAACGCTGTTATGGATGGTGAAATTGACGGCTTTATCAACGCTTATCTTAAGGCGAAGAGTCTTGGAGAAATATGAATAAAAACGATATTGTAACATTGGAAGTAACCGCTCTCACATCTGAAGGGAGCGGTGTTTCCCGATTAGACGGGATTGTGATTTTTACTCCCTTCACTGCTGTGGGAGATGTGATTGAGGCACGTATCGTAAAGGTGCTGAAATCCTATTGCTATGCGAAAATCGAGAGGATAATCACCCCCTCGCCCGACCGTGTGGAAAACGACTGTCCCTCGTTCGGCAAGTGCGGAGGGTGCGTGTTCCGCCATATAAGCTACAACGCCGAGCTTTCCGCAAAGGAAGAGTTCGTAAGAAGTGCGTTTGAAAGAATAGGCGGACTTAATCCTGAGTTTCTGCCGATTAAGGGCAGCGAACAGAGCGAGCGTTATCGTAATAAACTGCAGATGCCCGTCGGTAAGGACGCACAAGGCGAGGCAGTATGCGGATTTTACTCACAGCGAAGTCACAGGGTAATCCCGACGGACGACTGCCTGTTACAGCCTCAGATTTTCTCGGAAATAACTGCGTTTGTGCTTGAACGTATCGCACAGCTCAAAATCTCCGTGTATAACGAGGAAAATCACGAGGGTGTACTCCGTCATATCTTCCTCAGAAAAGGGCATTACAGCGGCGAAATCTGTGCGGTGCTTGTTGCTAAGCGGAAAGTGCCTGAGTTCAGCCGACTTGCGGCAGAGCTTGCAGAGCGTTTCCCTGAAATAAAGGGAGTAGTGCTTAACATAAACCCCGATAAGACCAATGTTATTCTCGGTGAGAAGGAAATTGTGCTTTTCGGCAAGAGTGAAATTTCTGATACTATGTGCGGCGTGCCTGTTGAGCTTTCGCCGAAGTCCTTCTATCAGGTGAACACCCTCGCCGCTGAAAATCTTTACCGTCAGGCGGCAGAGTTTGCTGAGCCGCAAGGAAAGGTCTTGCTTGACCTCTACTGCGGTGCGGGAACTATCGGTCTTTCAATGGCGAAATCGGCAAAACAGATAATCGGTGCGGAAATCGTAGCCGAAGCGGTTGAAAATGCGAAAATCAATGCTGAGCGGCTGGGCGTGGACAATGCGGAATTTATCTGCGGTGACGCTGGCGACGCCGCAAAGCAGCTTCACACTCGTGGAATTAAGCCCGATGTGATACTGCTTGACCCTCCCCGAAAGGGATGCGGCGAGGAATGTCTGAGCGCTTGCGTGCAGATGAATCCCGAACGGATTGTGATGATTTCGTGCAACCCTGCTACTGCCGCTAAGGACTGCCGTTTCCTTACGGAGAACGGCTACACACTGCAAAAGGTGAGAGCATTCGACCTCTTCCCGAGGACAAAGCATACAGAATGCGTATGCGTTCTCGAAAAGAACTGAAATCTTAGGAGATAATCAACTATGGGAAAAATCACTTCAATTCTCAAAGAGATGAAAACGCTCTGTAATGAGCATAACGGAGAGGATACTTTTTCCGAACCCGTTTCAAAGCAGAGAATA
>JAZQBH010000011.1:0-2537 GCA_045545655.1 Oscillospiraceae bacterium | reverse complement strand
CCCTTCATTATGCAGGTCCTGCGTGAAGAGGGCTGCGGCTTTGACTGCTCAAGCTACACCGAGCTTGTTCTCTCCGATGATGTGGGCGCAAAGGAACACGATATTATGTTCTCGTCGAACGCAACCCCCGACGAGGATTTCAAGAAGGCTTACGAGCTTGGCGCAATCATCAACCTTGATGATTTCACACATATCGACGTGCTTGACAAGCTGACAGGCATTCCTGAAACAATCTGCTGCCGCTACAATCCAGGCGGAGAGTTCAGAACAGACGGTTCTCCGAACGTTATGGACACCCCCAAGGACGCTAAATACGGCTTTACACACGAGCAGATTATTGAGGGTTACAGAATACTCAAGGAAAAGGGTGCGAAGAAGTTCGGTATGCACGCATTCCTTGCTTCCAACACACTGACAAACGACTATTACCCCACACTTGCGCGCATTATGTTCCAGACTGCGGTTGAAATCCGTGAGAAGACTGGCGTTCAGCTGTCGTTTATTAACCTCAGCGGCGGCGTTGGTATCCCCTACAAGCCCGACCAGCCCGCAAACGACATCGCTGTTATCGGTGAAAAGGTACGCAAGGCTTACGAGGAAATTCTTGTTCCTGCGGGAATGGGTGACGTGGCAATCTACACCGAGCTTGGCCGCTTTATGCTTGCACCTTACGGAATGCTGGTTGCAACTGCAATCCGTGAAAAGCACATTCACAAGGAGTATATCGGTCTTGACGCTTGTGCGGCTAACCTTATGCGTCCTGCAATTTACGGCTCTTATCACCACATCACAGTACTTGGCAAGGAAAACGAGCCCTGCGACCACAAGTACGACGTAACAGGCGGTCTTTGCGAAAACTGTGATAAGTTTGCAATCGACCGTATGCTGCCGAAAATTGATATGGGAGATATAGTAGCTATCCACGACACAGGCGCACACGGCTTCTCAATGGGCTACAACTACAACGGCAAGCTTAGAAGCGCTGAGCTTCTTCTGCGTGAGGACGGCTCTGTGAAGCTTATCCGCCGTGCCGAAACCCCCGACGACTATTTCGCAACATTTGATGTGTTCAACGGGGATTATTCTCTGTAATATCCGAAAACAAGGGTCTGCTTTTTGCAGACCCTTTTGTGTTGTTTTTCAGGTTGTGGGTTATAAGGATTTCAACACCCGACTTTGTTAAAAGTATATAAAATATAGTTGTAATTTTGTGGGATAATGGCAAAAAAATTAAATATTTATTGCATTTTACTAAAGTGTGTGATATAATTATAGTGGATAGTAATTTCAGGTAAGAGAAGGGTTGTTTTTCCGCTTCAGACCTGAAATCTGATACAATTATATCAATATTTTAATCAATCAGGAGTGTGTATTATGTCAGAAGAAAAATTGTCTTTACAGGTAGGTATTGCTTATATGGAGCGTTGTCTTGATGCAGAGCTTGCCGCTCAGCGTCAGATTGCCCACAGCGCAATTGATATGGACGACTGGAACAAGGCTCAGGAAATCCTTGCCGCTTCCAAGGAGGCTATTTCCCGTGTGGAAGCAGTACGTGCAAAGTTCATTGATTTCAAGAACAGCCTTGGCGATATTGATTTTTCAGCAGCAAAGGACGCTGACGCAGCGCCCGCTGAAAAGAAGGAAGAGGCAAAGTCCGCTGAAGCACCTGCTGCAAAGGCAGATTCAAAGGAATATTCATTCTCAGCTGCCGTTGAGGAGCTTATTGAAAAGTATCCTTTTGCAATGGCAGTATGCAACGCTGTGCCTAATATGAACAGCATCTTTACTTATGATGAGGTATCTGCAAAGTCAGGAATGAAGAAGGCTGTTCAGCTCAGCAACGGTATGTGGGCTGAAACAGCTATCCCCGATGACAAGGCACGTCTTATCACAGACGCACTTCGCAAGTACTGCGAAAGCCGCAAGCAGGGATAATAAATGGCGTTTTCCATTGAAGAGCTGAATTCGCTGGCGGCAAAGTCCGGAAGAAGCAGAAAGGCTGCTGAAAAGGGTGCAATGCTGCTGGTAGACGAGTTTCTGAAACGCCGCAGCACAGCTTTTGCGGCGGAGTATCTCGCAAGGTTTCACTATTCCGTGTGTCTGTTTTTCGTGAAGAATTCACAGCTTACGGAAGAAGAAGTAAGCCAGATTGCTTTTTTGTGGAGTTCTCCGAAAAAGTCGAGGTTTTCCGCTGAGTTCGCCTATTGCAGGGCACTGCTGGAGTGCGGATACTCTGCGGATACAGCGGCGCATTTTGCAGTGTCGGTAATTCACAGCGGCACGAGCAGTAATGTTATCGGCAGAAACGGATTTCTGGCGGCAATGCTCGGCGATTTCCGCAAGGTTTTTCACAGTGCGGATATGCGTGCGAGATTTGCACAGCTTTCGGCTGTGCCTGATTGCGAGGTTATCGCCGTTTTTGCGAATGAAGCGCAGGGCGGCGACATAAATCTTCTTGAGGTGTCTGAACTCAGAAGCAGACTGATTGACGCACAAAGCGAAATCGATAGTCTGAATGCAAGACTTGAGCAGTCGTT
>JAZQBH010000010.1:0-33355 GCA_045545655.1 Oscillospiraceae bacterium | reverse complement strand
CCTAAATTATAACATATATGTGTTGAAATTGCAATACGGGTTATTCAGAAGCCTTGTATACAATTTTTTATACCCAACAGCCTGTATTTTTTCTGCTCTTGACGGACTCTCTGAAAAATGCTATAATTAGAAAGTGTGTGACAAAACAGTAAAGGGGGGAGATACTATGCTGCGTATAGCTGTATGCGATGATGAAAAGCGTCTGGCACAAGCAAACAAAGCCGTGCTGGAAACGGTGCTTGCAGAGCTTGGCGTTGCCGCTGAAATAACCATATATACGGACAGCCGCAATCTGCTTAGTGATATAACCGACGACGATTTTCATTATGATCTTCTGTTATCAGATATTGAGATGCCTGAAATATCAGGTATGGAGCTTGCGGAAAAGATAAAGCCGCTTCTGCCTGATATACGTATTATTTTCATTACCTCGCATATTGAATATGCCATAGACGCTTTTGAGCTGTCTGTTTTCAGATATGTGCCGAAATCGGATATCGGGAAAAGATTACCCGCTGCAATAAGGGACGCTGTTTCGCTGATAAATATTGAAGCTGATAAAAGCTATACCATTCAGGTGAAGGGAAGATTTGAAAAAATTCCGTTCAGGGATATCCTTTATATTGAGCGTGACGGCAAAAATGCCGCTATCAACACCGCAAACGGAGTATCAAAGGTGCGCAAGAGTCTGCAGGCGGTTTTTGACGAACTTGATTCGGAAGAATTCATCTTCATCGACAGAGGATATATCGTAAATCTTATACATATTATGCAGATAAAGAACAGCACCGCTGTGCTGAAGAACGGCACTGTGCTTCCTGTAAGCCGCTCGCATCTTCAGACAGTGAAGGAACAGATAAACAACTACTGGGGGAACCTGATATGACGATTGTTTCGCAAACCCTCGCTTCTTTTGTCCGCATAATTCTGTGTCTGTTTTTCGTAACACGGAAAAAAACTGATATAAAATCTCTGCTTGTTTTAGTGCTGGGTGCGGCGGCATCGTGTGCTGCTCTGCTTTATACGGATATGCCGCTTTTGTATGTGCCGCTGTGCGAGATAACTGCGGTTTTGCTGTGCCTTAAATTATGCGGAAGCAAAAACCGGAGAAACGACCTGTTCTTCTGCATTATGTATCAGACAGGAATTGCTTTGTGGAATTTCATCTTCGGCAGGGCGCTTTCAGCTCTTTTCAGATTGATGGAGCTTGCGGACAAGGATACACTGTGCACACAGATTTCTTTGTGGATTGTGAACACTGTGCTTGCAATTGCCGCAGTGCTGATATACAAGGGCAGGGAAATAACTGTAAAATCCGTTTCTGTTGTGGCGGTTCTGGGGATGTTCGGAGTGGTTGCTTTCACGGAAGATACAGCTTCGGGAGATACAAGCTTTACATATCTTATTCTTTCGGTTATTCTTCTTGCAGGGATTATGGTTCACAGATTGAGCAGGCAGTATGAAACAGAAAAGGAACTTGCAGAACTTAAAGAAAAGCAGACCGAACTGCTTGAACGTGACTATAATCTGCTGAACAAAGCGTATTCCGAAAACGCAAAGACGTTTCACGATATGCACAATCATATTGGTGCAATACGCAGTCTGCTGACCGCAGGAAAATGCGACAAGGCTATTGAATATCTTGATGATCTGCAGAAGCCTGTCAGCGGTATTGCCGCCGCTGTATGGACGGGCGATGAAACTGTGGATTATCTTATTAACAGCAGGATTGTGGCGGCGGAAAATGAAAATATCAGCTTTGAAACGCATATTGAATTCCCTGAGGGAACGAATATAGGCGGTGCCGACCTGTGCGCAGTGCTGGGAAATCTTCTGGATAACGCCTTTGATGCTGTGAGAAAGGATAACCTGTCTGAAAGCCGCAGTATAAAGCTTACTATCCGCAGGATAAACTGTATGCTTGTTATAAAAGTCACTAATACTTTCAGCGGCGAGCTGAGGGCGTCTGAGGGAAAGCTGAAGACTACAAAGAACGAGAAAGGACTTCACGGCTGGGGCATTGAAAGTGCAGTAACTGCCGCTGCAAAATACGACGGAACCGTAAGAACTACCGCAGAAAACGGTGTTTTTACAGCGGTTGCAACTATGTCGTTTGATAATGATTGACAATTCACGGACAAAAAACTGCCGTTTGCGGACATTTCCGCAGACGGCGTTTTTTTATGTTATCATATAATCACAACAAAGAACACAAACGGAGGAAATAATATGAGACACATTATTACAAGAACAATCATCGGATTTATCTGGCTGGCGGCCGCAGTGGTAAGCCTTTTTTATGCTAACTATCTTATGGCGTGCGCAGGCGTGGCTGCGGGTATTCTTTATTTAAGCTCTGCATACAGAATGAGAAACAATGAAAAGGGAAAGAAATAATGAACGAAAGCATTTTACAGATAAACAAGCTGAACGGCTGGTATAAAAAAGGAAACAACATTCTGTCTGGGGTTTCGCTTGAGCTTCACGAAAATGAGGTTGTCGGTCTTATCGGACTTAACGGCGCAGGCAAAACAACGTTGATAAAGATACTTTCAGGACTGCTTGAAGGCTATAATGCAGACGGCATCTGCTTTGACGGAAAGCCTGTGACATTCCGTGACAACAAGTTTAAAACAATGCGATACACCGTTTTTTCAGAGGACAGCTCTTTCGGTTATTTCACATTCAGGGAATATCTTTCCTATGTCTTTTCGGCTTATGGAAAAAAGCTTGCTGATGTTTCTGAACTTGTGAAGGGTTTTCACTTTGAGGAGTATGAAAACAAGCTTCTCAAAGACCTGTCTATGGGCAACAGACGCAAGGTTAATCTGATAACAGCATTTGCACTGAAAGCTCCGCTGTTGCTGCTTGATGAGCCTGTAAACGGTCTGGATTTTCAGAGCACGGAGTTTTTGTACAGCCTTATCTCAGGCTATAAGGAGTATGGCACTGTGTTGTTTTCATCGCACATTCTTGAAAGCATAACGCTTACTTCCGACAGGGTGATGGTGCTTGAAAACGGCGGTATATCAAGGGTATTTACAGGCGGAGAAATAACCGCCGAAAGCGTAAGAAAGGTATTGAAACTGGACAATGTTATTTAACGTATTCAGAAAAAAGCTGTTCGGAAACGGCTTTGAAAAGATATTGAAATATATGGTTATCTGTGCGGCCGTTTTCTTCGGACTGCGTGTGGCGGAAATAAACATAACCATTGCACCATTTATAAAATATCTGATGTCAGGCACTTTTACAGCAGGCATTATGTGGCATTCGCTGGCCGCTGACAACTGTGCAGAGCTTGACGGCATAGCCGCACTTCCTTTCAGAAAGCACAACTTCACTTTTTCGTATATCGGCGCTTACGGACTTTACACTGTAATCACAAAATCTGCACTGCTGATGGCGGTAATGTTTGCGGTGTCCGCTTCTGATATTACGGAAATTGTCGGCTCGGTTATCTCTGTGCTGAGCGGCGTTATCGTAACATCTGCTGTGTATGCTATGAAAAATCACCGTGTTGTTGGCTTTTTGTGGGCGACAGTTTCGGTTGCGGCTGTTTTTTCTGAATATGCTGTTATTCTTCTTTGTGCAGACCTTGTTATTGCTTTGCTTGTGCTTATGACCGCTGACCCTTATAATTTCATCAACCATTTTACAGCAAGTGCAACAGGTAAAAGTTCGGGTAAGCACAGCGTATGGAAATATCTTTTCCGCTATATGACGGCACATAAGAATTACCTTATAAACACCGCCGCAATGTGGGCAGTGGGAATAGCTTTTCCGTTTCTGCTGAGACAAAGCGGGGCTGACGCATTTCTGCCTATTGGCTTTGCCGTGCTTTCAATCAACACGCCGCTGTGCGTGCTTGTTTCGGCGGACCGTTCACTCGGAGAGGCTGTCCGTTTTCTTCCCTCGGGAACACGTATGTTCTGCCTGCCGTACTTTTCGTTCATAGCTGTAAACAACCTTCTGGCATATACATTTTATCTTGTAAGCTTCGGTTTGCAGACAGGCGGATTTGACCTTAAAAACATTGTGCTTGCAGTGATATTTGCGTTGCTTTCGGCTTTGGGTTCGGTTGTTATGGAGATGAAATTTCCGCTTACAGAATGGAAAACAGAAAGCGACCTGTGGCACCACCCGAGAAAGTATATTATTCCTGCGATACTTATGCTTCTTGCAGGACTGGTTTGTGTGGTGTGAACATCTTGTTGTTAATAATTGCCAAATGATATAGCGTTCCTTTGTTACAATTGCTGATAATATGAATTATTTACCATTTTTTTAAAAATCTGCTGCAACAAATTTTCCTTTAATCAGGACTTATATACTGAGAGGCAGATTTCAGGAATTTATATTTTATTACTGTGTATGATAACTGAAATCATCTTTTTCCTCTCACTGATTTGCTGAGGGTTGTGTCTTAATCATCGGAAATCACAACGCTCTGTATTTCAGCTGAATATTTCTGCAATACCGGTAAACAGAAACAAAATATCAGACAAAATTCATAGTATTATCAGGAGGCTACATCACAATGAAGACCAACAAATTCATAAGAACAATTACAGCGGCGGCTCTGTGCCTGAGCGCATTGTCCGTGCAGGCGTTTGCAGAGGATATTCTCACCTACAAATCCATTTACGCTGAAAACGGCGGAGAACTTACAAAGGATATTGACCCTGCTGCGTGCGAGAAATTTGCAAGAGGAAAAGTATCCATTGACGCTGACAGCGTAACGCCTTTGTACACTGCGGATTTTATGGAATATGCCAGAACAGGCGAATTTACCGTTGAGCTTAAAGGACAGAAGGACAACGAAAAGTGCTATATCGCTAATGGAAAAGATACAGATGGAAATATCAAGGGTGCGTTTGAGTTTTATGTAGGTGCTGAGTATTCGGGAATCACAGGATATGAAAACGGACATATAGATTTTCAGTCTGATGTAAAGCGCATAAAAGAAGCAATGACAAGCAAGGGCATCAGCACCGACTGCAAAGAAATCAAGCTTGTGTTTGTTGAGAAAGTCGGATATGTTTACTACATTGATAACGGCGAAAGCAAATATCTTGCATCAACCGGGGTCGGTGAAAAAGACGAGAAGATTTTCAGCGGTAAAAATGCAGATGTTATCGAAATCAGCGCTGAACTGAAAGAATTTGCTGACAAGGAACTTAATAGAATTGAGCAAGAAAAGATATATCAGGAACACTTAGAACGAGGGGAAAATCCTCCCACTGGCGGTAACGATAATCCCCCTACAGCAGGCAGCGACGAAAACCCCGAAACAGGTATGGCGGGTGCCGCAGTAGCATTAGCAATCGGCGCAGCAATTGCGGCTGGCGGAATAGTTGTTTCTGCGGCTGGCAGCAGAAAAAACAAGAGATAATTTATTTTTGTACCCGACGGGTTTCTCTGATTGAGAAACCCGTTTACCCGTTTGACCGTTAATCCGTTTGACCGTTTTCTGTGGATTTGTATTCTGAAAAAAATTTCTTTTCCCCCCTTGACAAAAAGGGAAAAATATGTTAAGATAACATTGTTACGTAACGCTGTTATGGAGGTGAGGAGTATGCCGCAGGATAAGGAAACCCGTGAAAAGCTTATTGAAAGCGCAAAAGCTGAGTTTATGGAAAAGGGCTATAACAAGGCTTCTCTGCGTTCAATCTGTGCGAATGCGGGGGTTACAACAGGTGCGCTGTACTTCTTCTTCAAGGACAAGGCAGACTTGTACAGGGCAATCGTGGGAGAGCCTGTTGACAAGCTTTTCGGGATAATGCATACGCATTTCGACGAGGATGAGAATGTTGTTGCAGACACCGACGCCGATAATATGGACGATTATATAGACGACCACAGCGAGATAGCACAGGTGCTTATACACCACATTTACAGCAATTACGACGCCGCAATTCTTGTGCTTACAAAGTCGCAGGGCTCGGAATACGAAAATCTCGTTGACCGCATTGTTGATATGACCGAAAGCAAAAGCATTGAAATGATGGAGAAAATCTCCGCAAAGACAGGCAAGAAGAAAAAGGTGAACAGATATATGCTTCACCTTGTAATTCATCTTGTGGTGGACTCGTTCGTTCATCTCATCACGCACGAGCCTGACGAGCAAAGGGCGCTCGCAAACATTAAAAAGGTGTTCAGGATGACTATGCATAACTGGACGGACACGGTTTTGGATTAAAAATAAGCCGCATAATGCGGTTTATTTTTCACAGCATAACATAACGCTGTTATGTTATGCGATTATCACTGATTATAAGCCGAAAGGCTTTTTTAAATAACAAATACATAACATTGTTATGTTGATACAGGAGGAAAATAATGTATCTTGAAATCAAAGATGTAAAGAAGAGTTACGGAGCGTCCGCCGCAGATGGCAACGACGGAAACTACATTCAGGTGTTGAAGGGCGTAACCACAGGACTTGAAAAGGGTCAGATGTGCGTAATTCAGGGAACAAGCGGAAGCGGTAAGTCCACACTGCTTAACTGCATAGGCGGTCTTGACACAATGGACAGCGGCTCGGTGAAGGTGGACGGCAAGGAGATTTTCGGACTTAAACCAGACGCTCTCGCAGATTACCGCCGTGACAATTTAGGGTTTATTTTTCAGTTTTACAACCTTGTGCCAAATCTGACAGTGCGTGAGAATATTCAGGTGTGCGAGTATCTTTCTGACAATCCGCTGAACGTTGACGAGCTGCTTGATACCCTCGGACTTACCGAGCATCAGAACAAGTTTCCCTCACAGCTGTCGGGCGGTCAGCAGCAGAGGTGTGCTATCGCAAGGGCACTTGTGAAAAACCCGAAGCTGCTCCTCTGCGACGAGCCTACTGGTGCGCTTGACAGCAAAACCTCACGGGATATTCTTGTGCTGCTTGAGCAAATCAACGAGAAATACGGCACGACAATGCTTATCGTAACCCACAACAATTCCATCAAGAATATGGTGCATAAGGTAATAATCGTAAAGGACGGCCTTGTGAAGAAGGAATACATCAACGAAACAAGAGTGCCCGCCGCACAGCTGGAGGATTTGTAATGAACAAAGTACTTAACAAACGAATACTCCGTGACCTGAAAGCGAATTTCGCACGCTATCTTGCGCTTCTGCTGATGATAATTGCGGGTATGTTTATCGTAATCGCAATTGTAGGTGCGGCTGACACGATTATAGCCGGCACAAACAAATTCGCCGTTGATAACAATGTGGAGGACGGTCAGTTCAGCGTGTTTGTGCCGCTAACACAGGAGCAGGAAAAAACGCTTGCCGACAGCGGCGTTACAATCGAGAGAATGTTCTCGGCTGATATGAAAATGTCGGACGGGTCAACCCTCCGCCTTATGAAAATCCGTGAGCAAATCAACCTCATTCAGCTTGACGGCGGCACGTTTCCTGTGAAAAACGGCGAAGCGGTGCTTGAAAAGCGTTACAGCGAGGAACACGGAATTTCTATCGGTGACAGCATTGAAATCGGCGGTGTAAATCTTGTTGTAACAGGTATAGGAACTGTTCCCGAATACGACAGCCCTATGAATAAGCTTTCCGACACAGCTGTTGAGAGCAGTCTTTTCGGACTTGTGTTCGTTACCATAGAGCAGTATGACGACATTCTTGCGGCAAACTCAATAGTTGAGGAATACCGCTACGCCTACCGCCTTAACGGAAGTCTTACCGACAGCGAATTAAAAGAAAAAATAAAGTCGCTTGAATTTGATTACGAGAAGGTTGAGGATAAATATTTCCGTGAAATGCTTGATGAAACCCTCGGCAGAAAGGAAGATATTCAAAAGAATATAAACGACCTGTGCGACGGCGCTAAAACGCTTACCGACAACATAGCCGCCGCAGGCTTTGAGGGTACACCACTGCACAACGGATTTTCAGAATTATCCGAAGGAATGGAAGAATTCAAAACCGAAACCGACAAGCTGCTTGACGAGTTCTTTGAGGTTGACATCGACAACCTTACTTTGTTCATCAAAGCTGAGGAAAATCCCCGTATTCTTGCGGCGGCAATCGACCTTGCTATGAATAAAACCGTGGGGCTTGCGGCTGGCGTTGTTATAATGATACTGTTCACGTATGTAATCTCGGTGTTTGTAATTCACCAGATTCAGCGTGAAAGCAGTGTTATCGGTGCGCTCTACGCTCTCGGTGCAAAGAAAAAGGACCTTATCCGCCATTACATAACCTTGCCTACAATTATCTGCTTTATCGGCGGACTGATTGGCTCGGCGCTTGGTTTCAGCAGTATCGGCATTGAATGGCAGATGGCAGATAGCTACAGCTATTTTTCCATTCCCGATATGCCGCCTGCGTATCCTGTTTACCTGATTATTTATGCGGTTGTAATGCCGCCTGTGATTTCGGTAATCGTGAACTACATTGTAATCAACAAGCGGCTTTCAAGAACGGCTCTTTCGCTTATCAGAAACGAGCAGAAAATATCTCACCGCAGTAAAATTAACCTCGGGAATATGGGCTTTGTCAGACGTTTTCAGATAAGACAGCTTCTGCGTGAAATGAGAACGGGAATTACCGTAGTTTTCGGAATGTTCATCTGTCTGCTGGTGTTTATGCTGGGTATGAACTGCTATGTTCTGTGCAATAACATCAAGAATGAAAATTCAGCAGACACGAAATACAACTATATGTACAATCTCAAATATCCCGAAAAGACCGCCCCCGAAAATGCCGAGGCGTGCTATATGGAGAGCCTTTCCATAACGGATATGGGGTACACCCTTGACGTGAATATAATCGGTGTCGACAGCGACAACAAGTACTACTCCGCAAAGCCCGCTGAGGGGAGAAACAGCATTATCGCCGCATCTTCAACGGCGCAGAAATACAATCTTTCCGTGGGCGATAAGCTCATTCTAAGCGACGCCGCAAACGATACCGACTACGTTTTCACTGTGGAGAGCATTGCACAATATTCCGTGGGACTTTCCGTATTTATGGAT
Source organism: Oscillospiraceae bacterium (assembly GCA_045545655.1). Taxonomy (GTDB): domain Bacteria; phylum Bacillota; class Clostridia; order Oscillospirales; family Ruminococcaceae; genus CAG-115. The sequence continues at coordinate 24,365 of JAZQBH010000010.1, read as the reverse complement.
ATAGATAGTATGCGTGAGCTTTTCGGTCAGGACGATGACTATTACAATATGCTCTTGTCCGATGAGCCGCTTGACATTGATGGCGGCAGGGTTTACTCCGTTACAACTAAATCTGACATTGAGCAATCGGCTTCTATTTTTATCGAGCAGATGAAGGGAATGTTCACAATGCTTATTACAATGTCGGTGATAATTTTCTGCGTGGTAATGTATCTGATGATGAACGTGATGATAGACCGTGCCTCGTTCGGTATTTCGCTTGTGAAGATTTTCGGCTTCCGCACAAACGAGATACGCAGACTTTACCTCAACGGAAATGCGCTGACAATTGCAGTGGGTGCGATAATTACAATTCCGCTTTCAAAGGCGATTATGGACGCAATTTATCCCAGCTTTATCGCACAGACTGCGTGCGGATTAAATGCTCATTTTCCGTGGTATATGTATGCTGGTATCTTCGGGGGAATAATGCTTTTCTATCTTCTTGTAAGCACCATTCTCGTGGGTAAGCTGAAAAAGATAACGCCTGCCGAAGTGCTTAAAAACAGGGAATAACATCTGTGATATTTCCAGATACAGAACAGCCGCCGTTCCGAGTGGAATGGCGGCTTATACTTATAAGTTTTTCAGGTTGCAGACCATTATGTATTCTTCGGCGTTTTCGTCCACGATTTCAAACCCGACCTTCTTGTACATTCTTACAGCGTAATTCGCTTTCTGAACAGCAAGAGAGGTCTTGCTGTAACCTCTGCTTTTCAGTTGGGCAAGCATTGCTGTCATCAGCTCTGTGCCTATTCCGAGATTGCGGTATTCCTTATACAGCGAGATTGCAAACGACGGAACGCCGTCCTCGATGTGCCCATAATCCTTCATATCACGCACCCACACCGCACCGACTACCTTGCCGTCGGTTTCGGCAACAAAGCATATATCGTCCTTTTCCTTGCCGAAGTTTCTGATGTATACCTGCAAATCGGGCTGATTGATAATCGACCTCGGCGGCGGTGCAACGCCCTCGGGAATGAAAATCGCCTCGTAAAGGAAGTCGTCTAAGAGGGGGTATTCGTCCTCACGGATTTTTCTGATATGATAATTCATTTTTCCTCCGTCGGTTAAAAGCTGTTTGCCCACTTTGCAAGCTCGTCCTTGTCAAGTCTGCCGTTCAGGAGCTTGCCTGTGATAAGCTCTGCACCCTTGCAGCTGTCGGCGAGTTTTTCGGCAGTCTTGCCAAAGCCGCTTCCGCCTGAGGTTGCGAAAAGAACGATTTTCTTTCCTGTGAAATCATAGCTTTCAAGGAATGTGTTGATAATCGTCGGGGCAATGTACCACCATACAGGAAATCCCACGAAAATCGTGTCATATTCGTCCATATTGGATAGCTTTTCTGCAATTTCGGGACGGAATGACAGGTCGTTCATTTCAACTGAGCTTCTTGAGTTTTTGTCCTGCCAGTTGAGGTCGGCGGCGGTGTAGGGAATAGCAGGTCTGATTTCAAAAAGGTCTGTGCCTGCCGCTTCGGAAAGCGCCTTTGCCGCCTTTGCGGTCACTCCGCTGGCGGAAAAATATGCGGTAAGTTTTTTGCTCATAATTAGTCCTTCTGATTGTGTTTTATTTTTGATTGATAGACTGTATCGAAATTACCCGACTACCAGCGAGAGGGATAACACCAACGCCGACGCAATCGGCACGGAGATTGTATCCCAGCCCTTTTTGGTGAACAGCTCCGTAAGCGAGGCAATCGGCGCTGTAACTGCGGCGAAAATCAAGGAAATGTACCACTTCAGCGGCGACATCACAAGCATAATGGGCAGTACGCAAGCAAACGACGTTATTGCCATTGCCACACTGCCTTCAACGGACTTCACGCCTTCAATCATTTTTCCCTGAAGCTTGTGCTTGCCAAAGTTTCTGCCGATAATTGCCGCCGCCGCATCTCCTGGACCCCATGCCATAATTGCGGCTATTGTCAGGTATTTGTGCTCAGCCCCGAATATGCCCCAGAACACCGCAAGCATTATCGTCATAAGCCCGAACAGCGACACAAAGCTGATTACAACCTCGTGCTTTGCCTTCTCCACAAACAAGCCCTTGTAGAACGGAAATTTCTCGAAAAAAAGCAGTGCCGCTATCACGATGATGAGGAAGAATACCTCTACCGCAACAGCAATCCACCAGATTTCGGTGCTGAAAATCAGCGGCAGAATTGACGTAAACGCTACCACGTGCAACAGCTTACGGAAGATGTAATCGGGCACTTTTGCCGTAAACCGAATTATAATCAGGGTAGACGCACATACAACAATATATCCTATGTAAATTCCGAGTACACGAAGAAATTCAAACAGATAAGTCATATTCAGCTTGTCGAGGTTGTTTATGAAAATCATCGCAAGACCAAGCGTAAGCAGAATTGCACCCGTGACGTAGCCTACAACCTTTCCCTTCACCTTGTTGGCGAACTTTGCACTGACAAGCGAAAACAGCGTTGCGGTTACTATGGCAATGAGAAGAAAATCCCAGCATTCGAAAATGATTGTAGGCTCAATGAGAATATGGCTTACTGAGGCAATCAGCGCCGTGAAGGTCATAATAAAGGTAGATGTGCCAACGGCGGTTCTGCGTTCGTAGCCGAGCATTGCGGTGAATACAATCAGCATCATCATTCCGCCGCCTGTGCCGAAAAAGCCTGTGCCGAAGCCAATTGTCAGTCCGAAGAAAAGTGAAACGGCAATTTCCTTTGCGGTAAGCTTTGATTTGCTGTCTTTTTCGGGATGTTCCTTTGAGTCGGGCTTGACCAGAAAACGGATACCGATACCCACACACAGAATAAGCGAAAATCCGCCAAGCACCGTCTGATGCGTGAAGTAAGCCGCAACTGACCCTACCGTGCACATTCCGATAATGCAAGCCGCAATCAGCCAGCCGTGCTTTAAGTCGATTTTCTTGTTTCTGGCGTACACCCCTGTGGTGACCGCCGAGCCGAGTATGTCGCTTGCCAGAGCGATTGCCGTTGCCATATACGCTCCGTGTTCGCCGCTGAACGTAGGACAGAGCACTATCAGCAGCGGCACCATTGCCGTTGCCGCACTTAAGCCCACAAGTCCTGTGCCTATGCCTGCAAGCGCCGCCGCAAGCGTTACAATTATGTATTCATATCCCATTGGTTTCTCCGTATAATCGCTTTATTTATTATCAGGTTTTGTTTCGTTAAGCAAACTGGTGTCGTGCCTGTGGATATAATTGAACGCGTCGGTCAATGACAGAAAAATGCGTGGCTGTCTGTGATAAACCTGGCAGTCGGGAGTTTTTACAAGGTTGATATGTTCGATGGTAACAGGGCGTTCTGACAGATTTATTATCCATTTTCCGACCGGTGTAGTAAGTTCCAGTCTGTTTTTAGAAATGTTGTATTCATATCCGTGCGTTGTGCACAATTCGGTTAATTTTTCAATTGTTTCAAATGGTCTGATTTTGTTGTTGATAGGTATTGAAACAAGTATATCCTGTTTGCTTGTAGGCTTACAGGTTTTACAGGGAGTATAACCTGCTTTGCGTGCACGGGAAAAGGTGTCGAAACCTTCTATGTGGCTTTTGCCTTGCAGACGTCTGCAGTTTCTTGTGTGAAAGTTTTCATATCCTTTTGCGGCAAAGAATGCAAATCTTGGCTGTGTGAGCGTGTACAGATCTTCTTTCTCCTGCTTTGTCATATCGTTTTGTATATTTGAATAGCGCTCGTTCTGTGATTGCTTGTGCCTTTTGATTGCGTTTTTTTCAAATTTACCGATACTGAATCTTGCCGCCTTTTTTGTTCTGATAGCATTCAGCTTCTGCTGGATTACTGAAGGTCTGTATTCGTCGTTTTCTGAAGGTTTGCACACCTTGCACGGGCGGAGTCCTTTCTTTATGATGTTTTCGTATTTTACAGTGCCTAGTATATGGTTGGAGTTATAAACAAGTTTGCAATCGTACCGATGGAAAACACAACTTTTTTCAGTGTATATGAATGTATACTGACTTCTCTGGATTTCGTCTGTTATTTTCTCACGTCTGGCAAGACGGAGTTCGTCTTTTACACATTCACAAGGCTTATAGTTGTTCTTGATTGCACCTTTAAGTGTAGCACACATAACAATTTCGGCGCCTTCTGGTATCAGCGTGCAGTAGCTTCTGTGAAAAATGTTGTTCGTTGAATCGTATTTGTAATCAAGTGCCTGGCTTCCGGTTATCGGCGGATTGACAGGAGGGGCGAGCAGGTTTCCCCCACCCTTAGCGGCTAGGGCGGCTGTGGGTCTGGAGCTGGGCGGACTGACAGGCGGTTTGAGCAGGTTTTCCTGCGGAAAACGAATTCCTGTCAGAAGATTAACGATAGTCTTTATGTCGTTACGTGCGTAGTGTTCAGGCAAGGGGGCTGCTATACCCTGTGCTTTTGCCAGTTTGTATGCATTGGCTATTTTTTTTGAATTACCGCTTAAAAAACCAGGCATATATTCACTTAATATAACAGGATTGCCGGGCGGCGAAGTCTTCAGGATATATTTGTTGACAAAACAATGCATATTATGCGATGGCCTTGACCACCAACAGATTATATCTTCTCCTACCCACTTGTTGAAGGACTGAAAAACATTGTAACAACTGTGGGCGTTGATAAAGTCTTCGGGAGTGCCGCCTGTGTATGCCATATGGTTCCAGTCGTGGAAGGTGTCATCCAGCGGCCGGATAAATGCTGAAAACTCATCAATTATTTTCCATTGGCTGTCTACACGGAAAGCGAACAACTGTGTGGGGCTGTTTTTATTAGCTTTATTCTGTGCCCATTCAACGTCAGCTATTACGTACATTGTTTTTCTCCTTTGCTATAATCGTCTGGATGACTAAGTGTCAGCCTGGCATATGCTTCTGACCTTAATTATATCACAATTTTTTGTGTTTGTAAATATTAGGCAGATAATATCAGTTTTTAGGCGAAGGGAATTGCGCATATAAATTTCACCAAAATCCGTTGCTTTTTTGTAAAAAACTTTTTAGGAGAATGTCAATTGACTTTAACGGAAAATTCTGATATAATAAAACAGTTGCAGAAAATGCTTCAAGTAACTGAATATGGCTATGAACGACACACGTTGCACCTTTGGGTGCGTAAATCTGATTACGGAACAGGTTTACTATACGTGTGTTTTTTTGTTGCCCGAAAAGGAGATTTTACTATGCCAAGAAATCAATTTCAGAGAATGGTGTTTGCGTTTATCACCGTTGTAATCACCGTTCACGCTTATGTTTTTTACAGTTTGTATGTAATCCACGGCGGAATGTTTATGGAGCTTACAGGCGAAACAGGGGTTATCGCTGCAATCAACAAAATGGGCGGTGTTCCCGTATTCGGAAAGCCTGTTCCTATCTGGGCGGTAGTGGTTATCGAGTTTGTGCTTGCGTACACGCTTGAAAATCTTTTAGGCTCGCCGCTTTCCTTTAAGCTTGCCTGCAAGGTGTTCGACCCTGCAAAAACTCACCCCGTACTCTTTGAAACGGCTATCATCTGCGCTACAGTTGGCATTATGTGCCCTGTTATGAGCTTTTTCGCCGCATTTCTCTATTACAATTACGGCGGAGGCTTCAATATGCTTACTCTGCTTGCGGAGTGGCTTAAGCTGGTTTGCTTTAATTTCCCGTTTGCGTTCTTTACACAGCTTTTCTTTATCCAGCCTGCTGTGAGAACTATTTTCAAGCTCATTTTCGCAAGAGATATCAGGAACAGAGCCGCACAGACACAATCGGTTGATGGCTAAATAAAAATCCCTCGCTGTGGTGTTAGCCGACCTTGCACCGCAGTGAGGGATTTTTTATGTTCGGTATGATTTTGTTTTGCGTAGCCAATAACAAATAACCCTCGGCAAAAGCCGAGGGTTATTTGTTAAACTAGTGCAGGCGATGGGACTTGAACCCATACGACGTTGCCGCCACTGGCACCTGAAGCCAGCTCGTCTGCCAATTCCGACACGCCTGCATATACTGTTCAGCGTTTTAACAACGCTCAACGCTTGAACAGTTAATATTATATCATACTCCGTGGAGTTTGTCAAGTGCTTTTTTGAGATTTTTTCTCAAAACTTGTTGTGCGGGGTGCCGCTGACGGAAAATCCAGCGGAATACACCCTTCGGCAGTTGCATAGGTCAGAACACACCCAGTCCGTCAAGCAGGATTTTCACGCCAAGCAGTACGAGGATTACTCCGCCTGCTATCTGTGCCTTGTTCTTGTATTTCGTGCCGAACAGACTGCCTATCTTCACACCTACCGCCGACAGAATAAACGTAACCACGCCGATAAACAGCACAGCGGTGACAATCTGCACCTCAAGGAATGCGAACGTAACGCCAACCGCAAGCGCATCGATACTGGTTGCAATTGCAAGCAGCAGCATATTCTTCGGCGACATTGAAGCGTCGGTGTTTTCTTCCTCCTTGCTGAAGGCTTCCTTTATCATATTTCCGCCGATGATAAGCAGCAGTGCGAACGCTATCCAGTGCGAAAATTTTGATACAAGGTCGGAAAAGCCCACACCGAGGAAAAAGCCGATTGTCGGCATAAGCGCCTGAAATCCGCCAAACCATAAGCCAGCCGTTACAGCGTGCTTTAGCTTGATTTTGCCCAGTGACAGACCCTTGCAGACAGACACCGCAAATGCGTCCATAGACAGACCTACCGCAAGAATGAAAAGTTCCAGAATACCCATTGTAAATCCTCCGTTTTGTTTCCTCTGCGGATACTAAAAAAGACCCGCAGACAGTTTTACACCGTCTGTGAGTCTCATCGTCAGCAGTTGTTGCCGCTTAACATTACCGGGCTTTCGCCATTATGTCGATAGATGTCCCGATACAGGGGGCTGTATCGGTCGATTACTCCCTCAAAGAGATATTACTATTCTATCACACAATTCAGTGCTTGTCAAGGCTTGTTTTGTCGGAACAGGGAAATTTTTACCTCTGTAACGCTGGTTTTCACTTTGGCATATACTGCACAGAGGTGATACTATGAAAGATGTTACATTATCTGATATAGATGTCGGTGAACGTGCCGTGGTTCAGCGGCTTGAAACAGCAGGCTCTATGCGGCGGCGTTTGCTTGATATAGGTCTTTGTGAGGGAACGCTTGTGCAGTGCGTGGGGAAAAGCCCTATGGGCGACCCGAAAGCGTATCTTATCCGTGGTGCGGTGATTGCGATACGTTCGTATGACGGTCGGGGGGTTATAGTTTCTCCACACGTCACAGCGGAGGTGCGGTGATGCAGAACAAACGTAAACACCCCGACAGCAGACCGCACAAGCTGATTGCCCTTGCAGGTAACCCGAATGTGGGCAAAAGCACGATTTTCAATGCTCTCACGGGGCTAAGACAGCACACAGGCAACTGGGCGGGAAAAACAGTTTCTGCGGCAGAGGGCAGATTTGAAACCGAGCGGTTTTCATACACGCTTGCTGATATTCCAGGAACGTATTCACTGCTTGCACATTCACAGGAGGAGGCTGTGGCAAGGGATTTCATCTGCTTCGGAGATGACCGCACCCCCGACGTGACAATCGTGGTGTGCGATGCAACCTGTCTTGAACGCAGTATGAACCTTGTTCTTCAGGTGATGGAGCTCTGCCCGAAAACGCTTGTGTGCGTAAATCTTCTTGACGAGGCTGAGCGGCGCAATATCAGAGTAAATCTGAAAACCCTTGAACGTGAGCTTGGCGTGGCTGTGGTAGGAACATCAGCAAACGACAAGAAATCTCTTAAACGGCTTGCCGAGCGCCTTGACGAGATGTGCACGGACTCCGTTGAGCCGGCACCACGGCGGCTGAGATACACCGCACAGATTGAAAAGGCAATTGAAATGGTTCAGCCAGCCGTGAAAAAGGGACTTGCGGCAGTGGGTTCTCATCTTTCTGCGAGATGGCTGACGCTTCGGCTTATCGACTATGACGATTCGCTTGACAGCGAGCTTGAAAAGCGGTTGGGTGATGAGTTTTTCACGTCTGACGTTACCGACAGCGTTGACAGGGCAAGGCGGTATCTCGCAGAAAACGGCATTTCCGCAGAAACGCTAAAGGACAGGATAGTTTCGTCTATTCTGCTTAATGCGGAAGAGGTTTGCGACGAATGTGTGCGTGATTACGGAAACGGCAGAGGTATGTCCTCCGCAGATAAGGTGCTTACAAGCAGAGTGTGGGGCTATCCCGTTATGCTGCTTATGCTTACGGTTGTGTTCTGGATTACGATTAGTCTTGCAAACTACCCTTCAGAGTGGCTGAGCGTAATCTTGTTTAAACTGGGCGACCTGCTTTCTGAGCTTATGGCTATGGCAAACGCCCCCGACTGGCTGAGCGGAATACTGGTAGACGGCGCATACCGTGTGCTTGCGTGGGTTGTGGCGGTTATGCTGCCGCCGATGGCGATTTTCTTTCCGCTGTTCACCATACTTGAGGACTTGGGGTATCTGCCGAGGGTTGCGTATAATCTCGACAAGCCGTTCTGCAAGTGCAACGCCTGCGGAAAACAGGCATTAACGATGTGTATGGGCTTCGGGTGCAATGCGGTTGGAATAGTGGGCTGTCGCATAATTGACAGCAGGCGTGAGCGGCTGATTGCAATGCTTACAAACGTGTTTGTTCCGTGCAACGGCAGACTGCCCATTCTGCTGACGCTGATTTCGCTGTTCTTTGTCGGGGCTGAACGCACGGGTTTTGTGGGAAGTCTTATGGCGGCGGCAATGCTTACGGGGTTTATCGTGCTGGGGATTGGCGTGACGTTTCTTGCGTCGAAAATTCTGTCGGCTACCATTCTGCGTGGAGAGCCTTCCTCGTTCACGCTGGAATTGCCTCCTCTGCGCCGCCCTCAGTTCGGGAAAATAATAACCCGTTCGCTGCTTGACCGCACTATTTTCGTTCTCGGAAGAGCGGCTGTTGTTTCCGCTCCTGCGGGTGCGGTGATATGGCTGCTTGCGAATGTAAGCGTGGGCGGCGGCACGTTACTATCCTATGCAACGGATTTTCTCGACCCTGTGGGAGTTTTTCTCGGAATGGATGGTGCAATCCTCGCCGCATTTATCCTCGGAATACCTGCAAATGAGATAGTTCTGCCGCTTATCGCAATGAACTATTCTCAGCAAGGAGGACTTGCCGACATTGAGCCTTCGCAGATGTACGAATTGTTCGTCGCAAACGGCTGGACAGCCGCAACTGCGCTGTGTGTGATTGTATTTACGCTTATTCATTTTCCGTGCGCAACCTCACTGCTGACTATACGCAAAGAGGCTGGCGGAAAATGGGCGCTGGCGGCGTTCCTGTTCCCTACGGTTCTGGGTATGGCAGTGTGTGCTGTTATCTCGGCGATAGCAAGGCTGTTTGCGTAGGCAAGGCTTTGCTGCTGCGGATTTACAGAAGCTTATATACACGGCAAAACGCCGCATTTCCCTGACAAGGGAGTGCGGCGTTCGCTTTGTTCGCTTTATTAAAGGGCGTCCATAATACTGCCGACCATACGCATAGCCTTTGCGGCGGCCTTGCGGCGGATACGCTTTTTGCTTGTAGCTGAGCGCACTGCAACAAATGCAAGTCCGCCTACAGCCGCCCCGACAGCGGCAGATTTGAGATAAAACGCAGTTTGTCTGTTCATAATCGCACCTCTCTTGTATGAAATGTAATTCTGATTTACAAATGTATTTTCTGAAAACGCATTTCATATTATACGTGGAAAATTATGCAAAATGCACAAAATTGGGTCGGTTTTCGGGTTCATTTATACGCAATAATAAATTTTTAACAAAACAGCTTGAATGTTTGCTTATAAAGTAGTATAATTTATACAATAAAAACAGTAACACACGTTACGGAATATCTGTTGCATAACAAGTGTAACGAAAAACCCGGATTGCAGAAAGGGGAAGTTTATGGAATTGCTGAAGAAAAACGAACTTGACGCCAACCGTGTAGCCGCAAATGTAATGCTTATTACAATCGGTGTTTTTGTACTGGTGTTCATACTGCAGTTGGTGGGAGTGTTTGATACAAAAACCCATCTTATGGTGATTGCGTTTATTATCGGCTCGGTGTTTTTGTTTATTCCCACTCTTTTGGTGAAGATACTTAAAAAAACGGGGCCTGCCATAAAGTATATTATAATTGCGTGTTCGTTGGCGTTTGTGGTTTGTATTGATATTACGCTTACATTCCACGTTTACATAATGTGCATTTTCCCCATAGCTATTGCAAGTCTGTATTTCTCGAAAAAGCTGTCTGTGTTTGCGAGTGCGCTGACTATTGTGGGTAATGCGGCAGGTGCAATACTTGCGTTCGGACTTGAAACGCTGACCGACAGGAACTATGTCACCTGGAAGGCTGTGCTTGTGTTCAATGTATTGCCGAAGGCACTGATGACGCTTGCTCTTGCGGCAATCTTTACTATGCTTTCTCAGCGTGCGGCTTCTATGCTTGGTAACCTTCTCAGCGCAGAACAGCAGAGCCGTATGCGTGAAAAGTCGCTGGAGGTGTCTGAAAGACTGCTTGGCGCTGTAACCGAGCTTGACCGCATTTCCTCCGCTTCTGCACAGGCTAATCAGAGCATTGCTGACGAATCTAACGAGGTTATGCGCGGCAGTGAGCAAAATTCCGAGAATATCGCAAGCGTTGAGGCGAATATGAAGGCAATCTCCGACAGCCTTGCAGAGTTGTCTGAAATGAGCAGGGAAATAGCCGAGCTTGCCGCCGCAAGCAACAAGCTTACCGCTGAAAACGACGAGCTTATCACAGGCGCATATTCTTCGATGAACGAGGTGTGCCGCAGTACTGACGAAAGCCGTGAGATTATCGACCGCCTTGCGGACAGGTCGAACCAGGTTGTGGGAATTACGAATGTAATTTCTGAGATTTCCCGTCAGACCAATATTCTTGCAATTAACGCTTCAATTGAAGCTGCAAGGGCAGGCGATATGGGTAAGGGCTTTGCGGTTGTTGCAGGCGAGGTGCGTTCGCTTGCGGAGAAAACCAGCAACGCCGCTGCCGAAATCGGCAGTATAATCGAAAGTATAACAGGCGATATCGCAAGCACGGTAACGTCAATGACCAAGAACTCCGAGCTTACCCGTGAGAGTATGAACTATATGGAGCGGATCAAGGACTCCGCACAGCATATTAGTTCGTCAAGCAGCGGAATAGCCTCACATATCGCCAACATCAACACCATTATCGGCAGTGCCGCAGAAAATGGCGAGGATATTTCTAAGCGCATCACTGAGGTTAGCGGTACAATCCGTGAAAACTCGGAGGCGGTTCACCACGTAGCCGCCGCTATTCAGGAGAATTCCGCAGACGCAGAAACGCTCGGCGGAATGGTTAAGGATATTTCGCAGATGGCAGCAGAGCTTGAAATGCTGACTAAGTAAAAACTTCACAAGAGGGACTGTAAAAGGCGAGCCGCCTTAGGCAATTCGTAGCAAGTGTTCTTGGGAACACAGAATGCTACTCGATAGTGAAAAACCTTCTTTTTCACTATCTTGCTAATACAGTCCCTCTTTTTGCATATTCTGATGATTTTCAGCGGCTTTTCGGGGTATACTGGAAATGGCAGATATTGTGAGCGATTGAGAGCTGTTTTGATTTTTCAGCGTAATATAATAACGTGCTAATCCTCTGATTGAATAAAGCATTTTTGGCTTAACAAAGGGATTTGTTTTATGGAAAATCACCAAAAACAAGTGTGCGGTTAAGGAACGGCAAAGACGATTTTTGGCACAATTGACGATTGTAAGCAAATCACTTGAAAAATCAAAAATTATATGCTACAATTAAGTAATTGATTGTGTATCAATTATAAAAAACGCTTTATTAGTGCGGATTTATGGCAATTCTTGCCATAGTCTGCCGATAAAGAAGGACGAAAACGGAGGAAAAATGAAAGATCAGAACAAAGATTTCAAACCGTATGTTCCTGCGGATAAAGTCACCCCTGAAATAACAGTGGCGGCGGTTATCGTGGGTATACTGCTTGCGGTAATATTCGGTGCGGCAAACGCCTATCTCGGACTCAGAGTTGGTATGACGGTTTCTGCGTCTATCCCTGCGTCTGTTATAGCAATGGGCGTTATCCGTGTTATTATGCGGAAAAATTCAATTCTTGAAAGTAACGTGGTTCAGACTATCGGTTCTGCGGGCGAGGCGCTTGCAGGCGGCGCTATCTTCACTATCCCTGCGCTGTTCCTGTGGGCGGCAGAGGGCAAGATGGAAAAGCCGAGTATTCTGGAAATTACACTTATCGCACTGATTGGCGGACTTCTGGGCGTGCTGTTTATGATTCCGCTGAGAAATGCGCTTATCGTTAAGGAGCACGGCGTTCTGCCTTATCCCGAGGGAACAGCCTGTGCGGAGGTTCTTCTTGCAGGCGAAGAGGGCGGCGCAAGTGCGTCTACCGTATTCGCTGGTATGGGAATTGCGGCTGGCTTCAAGTTTATCTTTGACGGCTTCAAGGCGTTTTCAAGCGAGGTTTCCCTCAAGGTGAAGGGTTATGCTGGCGAAATCGGCACACAGCTTTATCCTGCGGTGTTCAGCGTGGGCTACATCTGCGGACCGAAGATTGCTTCGTATATGTTCTCAGGCGGTATTATAAGCTGGCTGGTATTCATTCCGCTTATCGTGCTGTTCGGCGGCGACACTATCCTGTACCCCGGCACAGACACAATCGGCGCAATGTATGAGGGCGGCGGCGCAAGCGCAATCTGGAGCTCCTACGTGCGTTACATCGGTGCTGGTGCGCTGGCGGCAGGCGGTATCATCAGCCTTATCAAGTCACTGCCGCTTATTGTACGTACATTCAAGGGTGCGCTTAAGAGTATGTCGGGCGGCGCTATGTCGTCTGAACTCCGTACAGACCGCAGCCTCAATATGAAGTTTGTGCTTATTGCTATTGCAGTGCTTATTCTGCTGGTATGGCTTGTTCCTGCAATTCCTGTAAACCTTCTCGGTGCGGTTATCGTTGTTCTGTTCTCGTTCTTCTTTGCAACAGTATCGTCAAGAATGGTTGGTATTGTCGGAAGTAGTAACAACCCTGTTTCGGGTATGGCTATTGCAACGCTTCTTATTGCAACTGTTATCCTCAAACTTACAGGCGCAGAGGGTGCGGCTGGTATGATGAGCGCAATTGCAATCGGTTCTATCATCTGTATTGTAGCGTCTGTTGCGGCTGATACTTCTCAGGACCTTAAAACAGGCTTTTTGCTTGGCGCAACACCTAAAAAGCAGCAGATCGGCGAGATGATTGGTATTGTTGCTGCGGCACTTGCAATCGGCGGTACATTGTATCTGCTTGACAGCGCTTCGGGCTTTGGCACAGATGAGCTTCCTGCGCCTCAGGCGTCGCTTATGAAGCTGATTGTAGAGGGCGTTATGGGCGGAAATCTTCCTTGGGTGCTTGTATTCGCTGGTGCGTTTATCGCTGTTATCATTGAAATTCTCGGTATACCCGTGCTTCCTGTTGCGATTGGCATTTATCTGCCTATTCACCTGAGCGCTTGCATTATGATCGGCGGTATCGTGCGCTGGATTCTCGAAAAGGTTAAGCGCAGTGACGATGAGAAGAAGAAAATCATCAACGACGGCACTCTGTTCTGCTCTGGTATGATTGCAGGCGAGGGCATTATGGGCGTAGTGCTTGCAATACTTGCAGTATTCAATCTGAGTGACGCTCTCAATCTTTCTGCAAAGCTTGGAATACCGAAGATTGTTTCCGATATCGGCGGAATTGCATTGTTTGCTGCTACAATTCTCCTGGTGCTGAAGTTCTCGCTGTGGAAGAAACGGAAGGCGAAGAATGAAACAAAGTAAAATCCACGAAAACTATCTGGAAAAAATCCCCGTTCGTGCCGATCTGGAATTTAAAACAGAGGAAAACGGAAACGTCACTCTGCTGATAGAGAACAAGGGCGTTTTTAACAGAATTGCACAGGTGCTGCTGAAAAAACCGAAGGTTTCGCAGGTGCATCTTGACGAGCACGGCAGTTTCGTGTGGCAGATTATAGACGGCGAACGCACTATCGAGGAACTTGGCAAGGACGTTGACGAGCATTTCGGTGAAAAGGCACAACCCCTCTATGAGAGATTGGCGAAATATTTTCAGATACTTCACAGCTATGGGTTTGTAAAATTCAGATAACAAGAAACGGAGAGTTCTTCACTCTCCGTTTTTTATTGGCTGGTTAAGAAACGGTAAAGAAAATTATTCTTGCATATCCCGACTGGATGCTTACTCCGTCCGGAGTGTATTTCGTCCTTGCTGTGCCCGATAAAAAGGGAATTTATGCCGTATTTCCTACACGGTTTGTTGTTGACTTTTTCTGAAAAATGTGGTATAATAAATAAGATTGGCGAAATATCAGGCTGTTACTGGAAAGGATTACAGAAGGCCTGAAAAGCCTGTATTTGTTTTTATTCGGTCCGCTGGGGTGTTGCAGGTGTGGAATGCCCGAAATTACAGATACGGCGGATTGTTCTTAAGATTAAGGGAGATAATGCAAAATGGAAATTCTACGTGTGGGTCTTGATATAGGCTCAACCACTGTAAAGGCTGTTGTAACGGACGAAAACAGCAATCTTATTTTCGGCGACTACCGCAGACATTTTTCTGATATCCGCAAAACGGTTTCGGATATCATTTCTGAATTGAAGGAGCAGATAGGTGAAAAGCGTGTGCTTATCGCTGTTACAGGTTCTGGCGGTATTTCGGTTTCGCAGTGGCTGGGCATTCCGTTTGTGCAGGAGGTTGCGGCTGGTACACAGGCAATCCGTGCGCTTATCCCCGAAACTGATGTAGCAATAGAGCTTGGCGGCGAGGACGCTAAGATTACATACCTCACAGGCGGACTTGAACAGAGAATGAACGGCTCTTGTGCAGGCGGCACAGGCGCATTCATCGACCAGATGGCGGCACTGCTCAACACCGATATCGGCGGACTTAACGAGCTTGCTAAAAAGCACACCACTATCTACCCGATTGCCTCACGCTGCGGAGTGTTCGCAAAGAGCGACATTCAGCCCCTGCTGAACGAGGGTGCAAAGCGCAGTGACGTTGCGGCTTCCATATTCCAGTCGGTAGTAAACCAGACTATCAGCGGACTTGCCTGCGGCAAGCCTATCCGTGGAAACGTGGCTTTCCTCGGCGGACCTCTGCACTATCTTTCTGAGCTTCGTCAGCGCTTTATCGAAACGCTTGACTTAAAGCCCGAGAATATCATATTCCCCGAAAATGCGAACCTGTTTGTTGCAATCGGCTGTGCACTGTCCGACGAGGCGGCGGAGATTGATTTCAGCGAGTTTGCTGAAAAATCACAGAACCTCAGCGACAACCAGCTGCGTGAGGTTGAGCGTCTTGCGCCCCTTTTCACAGACGAAAAGGAGCTTGAGGAGTTCCACGCACGCCACGCAAAGGACATCATTCCCACGGCTGACATCAAGACCGTAAAGGGCGCTTGCTACCTCGGAATTGACGCTGGCTCTACCACGACAAAGGCCGTTCTTATCGACAAGGACGCACAGATACTCTACTCCTACTATGCGGGAAATCAGGGCGACCCTCTGAAATCCACCATCGGAATACTCAAGGAAATTTACAGCGTTCTCCCTGAGGACGCCTACATACAGAAAACCTGCACCACAGGCTACGGCGAGCATCTTATCAAGGCGGCGCTGGGTGCGGATTTCGGCGAAATCGAAACAATGGCACACTACAAAGCCGCTGATAAACTGCTGCCAGGGGCTGAGTTTATCCTCGACATCGGCGGTCAGGATATGAAGTGTATGCGTGTCAAAAACGGCGAGATTGAGAGCATTCTGCTCAATGAGGCTTGCTCCAGCGGCTGTGGCTCGTTTATCGAAAACTTCGCAAACGCACTGGGTATGACCAGCGCAGAATTTGCGGTGCTTGGTCTGTCGGCGGAAAACCCCGTAGACCTCGGCTCTCGCTGCACGGTGTTTATGAACTCCCGTGTAAAACAGGCACAGAAGGAGGGCGCAACCGTTGCGGATATCTCCGCTGGTCTTTCGTACTCCGTTGTTAAAAATGCACTTTTCAAGGTAATCAAACTGCGTGACACCGCGTCAATGGGCGATAAGATTATCGTTCAGGGCGGCACGTTTATGAACGACAGCGTTCTGCGTGCTTTTGAGCTTATCGTAAACCGCAATGTTGTCCGCCCTGACAAGGCCGGACTTATGGGCGCTTACGGCTCTGCGCTTATTGCACTTGAACGTGACGACGGCAAGCGCGGCGGAATTTTCCCGTTGGAAAAGCTGGAAAACTTCAAGGTTGAGAAAACTGCCGCTCGCTGTGGACGATGTTCCAACAACTGCCTGCTTACTATTACAAAGTTCCCCGACGGAACACGCTATATCAGCAACAACCGCTGTGAGCGTGGTGCAGGAAATGTGTCCTCGGGTGAAAAACTGCCTAACCTCTACGACTACAAGTATCATCTGCTGTTTGACCGTGAAAGTCTGCCCGAGGAGAGCGCTCCCCGTGGCGTAATCGGTCTGCCGAGAGTGCTTGGTATGTACGAGAACTATCCGTTCTGGCACAAGCTGTTTACAGAACTCGGATTTTCTGTAAAGCTGTCGCCGAAATCCTCTCGTGCTATATATGACCTTGGTATAGAAACAATGCCGAGTGAAAGCGTGTGCTATCCTGCAAAGCTTGCGCACGGACACATTCAGGCGCTTATCAACGATGGCGTAAAGCTGATTTTCTATCCTGCTCTTCCTTACGAAATGAAGGACGACAACGGCGGCGACAACCACTACAACTGCCCTGTTGTTGCTACATACAGCGAGGTTATCAGAAACTCTGTGCCCGAACTTCGCCGTGATGTTACAATGCTCAATCCCTTCCTTCCGATTTTCCATCAGAAGAGAATGGGCGAAAGACTGTTTGAGGAGTTCTCAAAGAGCCTTGTTTCAATGAAGATTACAAAGGCTGAGATTGTGTCCGCTCTTGAAAAAGCGTACGCAGAGGACGCCGCATTCAAGGCTGAAATGCGCCGCAAGGGTGAGGAAACTCTCGCTTACCTTAAAGAAAACGGCAAGCGTGGCATTGTGCTTGCAGGAAGACCCTACCACGTTGACCCCGAAATAAACCACGGTCTGCCCGAAATGATTTCGGGATACGGCTTTGCTGTGCTTACCGAGGACAGCGTTGCGCACCTCGGCAAGGTTGTGCGTCCTATCCGTGTTGTAGACCAGTGGACCTACCACACACGTCTGTATGCGGCGGCGCACGTTGTAGGCGACAACGACTGCCTTGAACTTGTTCAGCTGAACTCCTTCGGCTGTGGCCTTGACGCTGTTACAACTGACGAGGTTCAGGAAATTCTGAAAAGCTTCGGCAAGCTGTATACCTGTCTTAAGATTGACGAGGTAAACAACCTCGGTGCGGCAAGAATACGTCTGCGTTCGCTGATTTCAGTTGTGGACGAGAGAGCACGTCACAAGTACAAGCCTGTACGTGGACACCTTGGATTTATCCGTCAGCCCGAGTTCACCAAGGAAATGCGTGCAAAGCACACTATCCTCTGTCCGCAGATGGCGCCTATCCACTTCGATTTCCTCGAGGCGGCGTTCAACCACAGCGGCTATAACGTAATTATCCTCAAGGATTACTCCAAGGAAGTTGTAGACACGGGTCTTAAATATGTAAATAACGACGCTTGCTATCCGTCAATTCTGATTGTCGGTCAGCTTGTTCACGCATTGCTCAGCGGAAAGTACGACCTTGAAAACACCTCCGTTATGATTACTCAGACGGGCGGTGCGTGCCGTGCAACCAACTATGTGGGTATGCTTAAAAAGGCACTGAAGGACGCTGGTTTTGAGAAAATTCCGCTTATCTCGCTGAATGTTGTCGGCCTTGAAAAGCAGAGCGGCTTCAGCATTTCGGCTGGAATGGGTATCCGTGCGTTTATGGGAATTATCTACGGCGACGTTATCCAGAGATGTCTGTATAAGGTGCGTCCGTATGAGCTGGTTGAAGGCTCGGCGAATGCCCTCCACGAAAAATGGAAGAATTATCTCTACGATGATCTGAAAAAGCTGTCACTGCCGAACTTCAACAAGAATATCCGTGCGATGGTAAAGGAGTTCAACGAACTGCCTGTACGTGACGTTAAAAAGCCTAAGGTTGGTCTTGTCGGAGAAATCCTTGTAAAGTTCCACCCTGCGGCAAACAACAATATAATAGAACTGCTTGAAAAAGAGGGCTGTGAGGTAGTTGTGCCCGACCTTATGGGATTTTTCTACTACATCTGCTCTCACGGAGCGACAAAGGCTGAACTGCTGTACACCACAAGACTTAAAAAGTTCGCTGAAAATGCGGCAATCAAGGCGTTTAAGTTTATGGAAAAGGCTTACCGTGACGCTGTTCGTGGCACCAAGTTCGGCTGTCCTGGCGACATTTTCGAAATGCGTGAGATGGTAAAGCCGATAGTATCGCCTGGTAATATCGCAGGCGAGGGCTGGTTCCTGTCGGCGGAAATGCTTGAACTTATCCACGAGGGCGTGCCGAACATCGTGTGTATGCAGCCGTTTGCGTGTCTGCCTAACCACGTTACTGGCAAGGGCGTTATCGGCGAGCTTCGCCGTCAGCACCCCGAAAGCAACATTGTGGCGGTAGACTTCGACCCAGGCGCGTCGGAAGTAAATCAGGTGAACAGAATTAAGCTTATGCTTACACAGGCTTACGCTCAGGCGGGAATTTCACGCAGAGCAGAGGTACAGCCGCTTGCAGTTCACGACAAGTATTCCGAGCTTATTACAAACAATTGATAATATCTGACAAGCATACGGCAGACAATCTGCCGTGTGTTTTGTGAAAGTGTGAAAGGGGAAATATATTATGGAAAAGTTTTCTACAAGAAGCGGAAGCGAACCTAAAAAATCCGATGGAAATATCAAAAAGCTGGTTATTATCGGTCTTATCGTTGTAGCAGTACTTGTGCTGTTGTTCAACAGCTTTACCGTTGTAAACGAGGGTTACATCGGCGTTAAGTATCAGTTCGGAAAGATAGTCCGCAGTGACCTTACCGCAGGTCTTAACGTGCATATTCCTTTCATTGAGGAAATTCAGCAGGTTGACACCCGTGAGCAGGTGTATTCTGTGCTTACAGACGCATACACCTCCGACACTCAGACAGTTGACAGCCTTTCGCTGAAGCTGAATTATTACTACGACGGCACACAGCTTTCGGAGATTATCCGTTCTATCGGTATCCCCAACGTTGAAACCAAACTGCTTGTACCCAATGTTGCGAAAATTGCAAAGAACGAAATCGGTAAGGTTAAGGCAGAGGACCTGGTTCAGACGCGTTCTGAGGTGCAGACAGCAATTTTCGACGAGCTTAAGGAAACCCTTGCTCCCAGTGGAATTATCGTAACTGCGTTTGCGATTGAAAACCTTTCGTTTGACGATGCGTTTGAGCAGTCCATTCAGGCTAAGGTTATCGCCGCACAGGACGCACTCAAGATGAAGAACAAAACCGCCGAGCGTGAGGAAGAGGCAAAGCAGAAGGTAATTGCGGCTCAGGCTGACGCAGATTCTCAGAAAATCAAGGCGGATGCAGAAGCGTATGCTATCAAGGCTGTGCAGGAACAGCTCAACACCAGCCCCGACTACATCAACTACATTATGATGAACAACTGGGACGGCAAGCTGCCTCAGGCAATCGGCACAGAAGTAAACCCCTTTATTGCGCTTGAGGGAACAAACAGCGGAACAGGCACAGCAAACTGATTGCGATACGTTAGAGTATCTGTTGTTACACATTATAATGAATAACAAGGCAGGGTACTGCCGCAGCTTGTCCCGTCGGAAAACGGGGCAAGTTCTTTAAAAAAGTAAATCAGAGGTATGAATGAATTACACAGAACTTAAAAAGAGAGCGCTTGAAAGCTATTTTTCACGTGCAAACGATATGCAGAAGCAGGCTATTTTCAAGGTAAACGGTGCAGTGCTTATCATAGCGGGCGCAGGCAGCGGAAAAACAACCGTGCTTGTAAACCGCATTGCGAATATGCTCCGTTTCGGAAACGCCTACCACGACACAAACGAAAGAACTCTGTCTGCGGAACAGCAGAAGTTTCTTGAGGTTTTTCCGAATATGGAAAAGACCCCCGAAAATGCACAGAAACTCGCTGATATTATTGCGGTAAACCCCGTAAACCCGTGGAATATCCTCGCTATCACCTTTACCAACAAGGCGGCAGGCGAATTGCGTGAAAGACTTAAAGCAATGCTTGGCGAGGGCGCAGAGAAAATCAATGCGTCTACATTCCATTCGGCCTGCGTGAAAATTCTCCGCCGTGAGATTGAGCATCTCGGATACAAGAGCGGCTTTGCCATCTATGACGACGACGATTCAAAGCGCCTTATCAAGGAGATTATGAAACGTCATCAGATAGATGAAAAGGTGATTGCGGCAAAGGTGTTCAAAAACCGCATTTCCAGACTTAAAGACCAGATGATTTCGCCGTCTGAGTTTGCACTCACCGCCGCTGAAACCGCAGAGGACAGCGACCTTAAAACCTCACAGATTTATTCCGATTATCAGGAAATGCTGACGGCGGCAAATGCGGTTGATTTTGATGATATTATCTTCCTCACCGTAAAGCTGTTTGAGGAATATCCTGATGTGCTTGAGCATTACAGAAATCTTTACAAGTACATTATGGTAGACGAGTATCAGGATACAAACGTGGCGCAGTATCGCCTTGTTTCGCTTCTTGCAGGCGAAGAAAGCCGTGCAAACCTTGCCGTTGTGGGCGATGACGACCAGTCTATCTACAAGTTCAGAGGTGCAACGGTTGAGAATATTCTCAGCTTTGAAAAGCAGTATAAGAATGCGACGGTTATCCGTCTGGAGCAGAACTACCGTTCTACAGAAAATATTCTCAATGCCGCAAACGCTATCATCAGGAACAACACAAATCGTAAGGAAAAGCAGCTGTGGAGCGAGCTTGGCGAGGGCGACAAGATTCAGGTCAACCTCTATCAGGGCGAACAGGCAGAGGCAAAGGGCGTTGTGGACATCATAAACGAGGGCATTGAAAACGGAGCGAAGTATTCTGATTTTGCGATACTCTACCGCAACAATGCACTGTCGAGAGCTTATGAAACTGCACTCGGCAGAAGCGGAGTGCCGTACCGCATTCTTGGCGGACTGCGCTTCTACGACCGCAAGGAAATCCGTGATATTATGGCGTATCTGTCACTGCTGAACAACCCGTTTGACACTGTGCGTTTCCGCCGTGTAATCAACGAGCCTAAGCGTGGTATCGGCGACGCTACGGTTGACGAGATTATCCGCCTTTCCAACGAAACAGGTATGTCGCCTATTCAGATTTGCGATAATGCAATTGAGTTTGCTGAGCTGAGAAAGAAAGCAAACGTGCTGAAAGCGGCGGCTAACCTCTTTGCAGAGCTTGACGAAATTGCCGATAACGCTCGTCTGGACGAGCTTATTGACGCAGTTGCCGAGAAATCGGGATATAACGAAATGCTGAAAGCACAGGGCAACGAGGGCGTTACCCGACTTGAAAATATTGCCGAACTTAAATCCAACGCACTTGAAAATCCCGAGGCAACCCTGCCCGACTTCCTTGAGCAGACTGCGCTTGTTTCCGACACTGACAAGTATGACGCCAACGCAGACTGCGTGTCGCTGATGACAATGCACAGCGCAAAGGGTCTTGAATTCCCTGTGGTGTTTATGGTTGCGGCTGAGGATAACATATTCCCGTCGGCGGCCTGCCGCTGGGACCCCTCAGAGCTTGAGGAGGAGCGCCGCCTTGCTTACGTGGCGGTTACAAGAGCGAAGAAACAGCTTGTTATCACTCATTCAAAGTATCGTATGCTGTACGGAAAGACTTCCAACAATCAGCTTTCGCAGTTTGTCCGTGAAATTCCCGAGGAACTGGTTGAAAAACACGGCGAGGTGCAGCGTACTCAGGAGCGTGCCGCAAAGCCTGAACGTCGCAGCTTCCTCAAGGAAGAAGCAAACAAGTACAGAGCGTATGTGGTGCAGTCGGCAGTGAACGCTGTTATGGCGACAACCGAAAGCTTTGCCGCTGGCGACCGCATAAAGCACCCGCTTTTCGGCGAGGGCACAATTCTTGCGGTAATGGAAATGGGCAACGACGCTATGATTACCGTAAACTTCGATACACGTGGCGAGAAAAAGCTGATGCGCAACAACGCAAAGCTGAAGAAACTTTGATAAAATAAGCTGAAATCAGCTGGGCGGCGATACCCTGTGCTGTTCGGAAAAAAGCTAAAGTTTTCGGCGGTTCTGCCGATAATAATAGCAAGAGAAAAGAGTGTTAGGGACTGAACCAAGTAGGCCTGAACATTCTTACGGAACAGCGTTCGGGGGACGGAATAATTCGTCGCTGAGGAACGCACGAGTTAAAAGCAATAAACTACACTGTGTCAGGCTGTCGATAAAGCACCATCTGCGTTGTCTTGGTCATCGCTATATTGTCGGCATCCGTGCCGACTTTTGGCGATGACCTTGCGACATCCTGTCGCACAGCCATTCGGTAGCCACAAACAGGAAGTTTGTGCAGTTGCCCCAAAAGCGGCACAGGACGTGCCGCAACAAAGGGCAACAGGCATAAAGGCTAGCCGAACGGCTGTTTCCTAGCATCTGGCACTTTCTCGCCAGCCTAATTGCAGACATTTTTGACGAACTGAAGCCGCAAATCAGCAGAGTTTGCGGCTTTTCTTATTAAGGAGAATATTATGACTTTAATTCTTGTTATGGATAATGACTGCGCTATCGGCAGAAACGGCGACCTGCTCTGCCGTTTGCCTGCGGATATGAAGCACTTCCGTGAAACGACAAAAGGCTCTACTGTGATTATGGGCCGCAAGACCTACGAGTCGTTCCCGAAGCGACCGCTCCCCGACCGTGAAAACCTTATCCTTTCACGCTCTATGAGCAGTGCGGAGGGTGCAAGGGTATTCGCTGATATTGACTCGCTTATGGAGTATGTCAACACGCTTACAGGAAAGGTGTTTGTTATCGGCGGCGGTGAGATTTACAAGCAGTTATCTCCGCTGTGTGATGAGGCGATAATCACAAGAGTGTACGAAAATTTCGGCGGCGACACATTCTTTGAGGACATAGAGCATTCCCCCGAATGGGCGCTTGAGGAATCCTCGGCAGTAATGGAAACCGCAGGACATAATATCCGCTTTTTCAGATATGTAAGACGGTGAGGGTAATAAGCATGGAAAAATTTGCAATAAAGTTTCTGGATGAAGAGGGAAACCCTGTTACGGCAGAAACGGTAAACGCACTGGTTGACAGCATTCGGGATAGTTCCTGCAAATTTGCGTGGCTGGCACTGGACGAATACGGCGAAGAGGATTTTCTCTCAGTTGACATCCGTGACGGCTGGGCGGCTCTTGCGTTCAATAAATGGGACGAAGACGGACAGGCTTATATTTATCAGCCGATAAACCCCGATTATGCCGAGTCACGGGAGTATGCCCCTGTCCAAATCGGCGGACAGACCCCCGTCCTCAAGCGAAACGCTCTGAATGATCTGAACTTAGCCGCCGAATGCGTTCTTCACTTTGCCAAGACAGGCGAGTTATATCCCGAACTTGATTGGGAAGATATTGAAAACCACAGGACATAATATCCGTTTTTTCAGATATGTGATACGGTGAGCTGTAAATAAGAATTTGAGGAAAAGAACGATTATGGAATTTGATGAAATAAAAATGTGGAAGGATATAAAAAATAGACCAGCATTTTTGGGTAAAAAATCAATCGTTATGCTAAACTCATTTTTAAATGGGATATACTATAGTTTTGGAAAAGCTGGTTGCCTTTCATATTTTGGGGGCTTTAACGATTGGTATATGGAAAAATATAATGTAGATACAAATAATGCTTACACAATATGGTGGAACCACATCTTATTTACAAGCGGAAATGATGACCAGCTTGCGTTTGACCGCTTTTTCTGTTATTTTGAGGAATATTTGAACGGACAATTTGGATTGTCTTTGCAATGAGTGCGGCTGTATCCCGAAGTTAAGTGGGAGAAAGCTGAATAAGGAGAATATTATTGGAGGATTTTTTCAAAAGGCTCAATGAAGAGTGTGGTGTAAGACTGCCACTACAAAACGACCAGGATTGGGAGATGTGCGCAGGCGATTACAAACACACTAATGATTATATTGAGTTTTACAATGTCTATTCCATTAGTATGGATAAATTGCAGAAAGAACTTTTAATAAATATGATTGTTCAAGGCATTGAGGATTTAATGAATTATTCCCAAG
>JAZQBH010000009.1:0-4677 GCA_045545655.1 Oscillospiraceae bacterium | reverse complement strand
AAAGGCAGAGTTGTCTTCCTAAGACCGCTTGGCCTCCGACTTATCGGGCGCGGCTCTTCTCGGACTTCGCACAGGTATCATCACAAAGCTGCCCGCAAACGACATCGGTAAGTACGTCAAGAACAGAATCCGTTTCGGCGGCGTCAGCGACGACTACATTACATACGACAACGGCAAGAATTCCCGTCTGGGTATTTACTTCTACGAATACGGCGCACACCCCAGAAAGCCTGGCATTGTGTACGACCGTCAGAACACTTCTGTAAACGACATCTGCCTTGACGATTACAGCGACGAGATGTTCAAGTCAACACGCTGCTTCCACACAACAGGAATTACTCTTGCGCTGAGCGAAAACTGCCGCAAGACAGCTATTGAGATGATTAAGCGTTTCAAGGCAAACGGTGCGCTTATCTCCTTTGATGTAAACTTCAGACTTAACCTCTGGAGCGGCGAGGAGGCAAGAAAGACTATCGAGGAAATTCTTCCTTATATTGACATATTCTTCTGCTCTGAGGATACAGCACGTCTTACATTCGGCAAGACAGGCGATGTTTATGAGATTATGCGCAGCTTCTGCAAGGACTACCCCATCTCCATCATCTGCTCAACACAGAGAGTTGTTCACAGCCCGAAGGTACATACATTCGGTTCGGTAATCTACAATTCCAAGGAAGATAAGTTCTACGAGGAAGAGCCTTACCGCAACATCGAGGTTGTTGACCGTATCGGCAGCGGCGACGCTTACATCTCTGGTGTGCTTTACGGTCTGCTTTCAAGCGACCTCTCCTGTGAATCTGCTTTGAAGTACGGCAACGCTACAGGTTCTGTAAAGAACACAATTGTAGGCGACCTGCCCTCCTCTGATTTGCGTGAAATCAACCGCATTATCAAGGACCACAACTCAACAGGTCCCCAGACTGAAATGAACAGATAATTTATAAAATAATCAGTCCGATGAAAACTCATCGGACTGTGTTATGTTAAAAACAGAACAATTAGCAAAGGAAATTAAAATGACAAATTCAAAAGATTTTCTCGGCACAGCGCCCGTCGGCAAGCTGATGCTGAAGTTTGCTATTCCAAGTATTGTTGCAATGCTTGTAAGCGCACTCTATAACATTGTAGACCAGCTTTTTATCGGTCAGGGTGTTGGTCTGCTAGGAAATTCAGCAACTAACGTTGCGTTTCCGCTCTCTACTGTATGCACGGCACTCGCATTGCTGTTCGGAATAGGCGGAGCTTCCTGCTTTAACCTTGCAATGGGCAGCGGCGAAAAGGAAAAAGCGCCGTTCTTTATCGGAAACTCCGTTACACTGCTTGCGGCAAGCGGCGTTGTGCTGATGGTGATTACACTTATCTTTATGACCCCACTGCTGAAGCTGTTTGGCTCGCCTGATGATGTTCTTCCCTACGCACAGGACTACGTTCAGGTAAGCGCATTCGGCTTCCCGTTTCTGATAATCGCAACAGGCGGCGGACATCTTGTACGTGCAGACGGTTCTCCGAAGATGACAATGGTCTGCAATCTTACGGGAGCTGTAATAAACACAGTTCTTGACGCTTTGTTCGTGCTTGGCTTTGAATGGGGAATGAAGGGCGCTGCGCTGGCAACTATTATCGGTCAGTTTGTTTCGGCGCTTATCGTAATTGTGTATATGTTCCGCTTCAAGACTGTTCCGCTCGGAATAAAGCACTTCAAACCGAATTTCCGTATTATTCTGCGTACAGCAAGCATCGGTATGGCGTCGTTCTTCAATCAGCTTGCTATGATGGTTGTTCAGGTAGTTATGAATAATTTGCTGAAAAAATACGGCGCTGAATCCGTTTATGGCGACTCTATCCCCCTTGCGTGTGCAGGTATTGTAATGAAAGTCAATATGATTATCGTTTCTATCGTTATCGGACTTGCGCAAGGCTCTCAGCCGATTGAAAGCTTCAATTATGGTGCAAGAAAATACGACAGAGTACGTAAGGCTTATCACCTTGCCCTATGGACATCGGCTGGCATTTCGATTATTGCTTTTGCTATGTTTATGATTTTCCCTGTTGAAATTCTGTCGCTGTTCGGCAAGGACGAAGAACCAATTTATTACGAGTTCGGTGCAAAGTTCTTCCGTATCTTCCTGTTGTTTACGTGGCTCAACTGCGTTCAGCCGATTACTTCAACATTCTTTACGTCAATAGGTAAGCCGATTAAGGGCATTTTCCTGTCGCTTACAAGACAGATAATCTTCTTTTTACCGCTGCTGCTTATTCTCCCCCTGTTCTTCCATATCGACGGACTTTTGTACACAGGACCTGTCGCAGACGTAATTTCCGCAGTAGTTTGTATTCTGATGCTGACCCACGAATTCAAGAATATGAAGAAGCTTGAACAAAAGATGGATTAAACAATTATAAAAAAATCGCCTGTTTAAAAAACAGGCGATTTTGATTATTCAAATACTACAAGCAGCAATGTGCTGTTGAAATTCTTTGTTCCCATCTGTTCACCAAGACAGGAAAATCCGATAAGGTTCGGGAATGCACCTGAAATCAGCGAGTGCTGTTCGTTATGGTATCCCTTTCTTTCAAGGAACATAGTTCTCAGTATACACTGGAACGAGAACACTACAGATGGCTCAGCAATTTCGTTCTTTATATCCTGAACGGTCTTTCGGGTGATGTTCTTATAGTCACCCTCCTTCATAACCATCATCTTGTTTTTCTCATAAACTCTTGCGTGACACCTCAGACTGCCCTTTGAGCCTTCTTCGTGAATGGCGGTAATATAAATTCTGTCGTTCACCTTACGTCCCAACGGATAGTTGGTAAACATAGATGATATCTCATCAACAGGAACTCCGACTTCTTCGGCATACACCTCCGCTGTCGGTCTGCCATCAAGGCGCATAATCGTTCTCGTAAGGCTGTTTGCCTTTGTAATTGTCAGCTCCTTGCCGGTAAGCGGCTCGTAGATATTTTCGGAAACGATTTTAATTCTGCCGTTCTGATTATGCACAAGCACGAACACACAGCCGTTATTGTAAATTTTCCCGTTAAGCGCTACCAGACCCTCGCTTGTGTCACCGACAGTTGCAGCAGTCGCTCCGACTACGGTTATTTCCTTGCGCAGCAGAACGCTGTTAAGCGCCATAATTGCATATTCCTCTGCCCTTTTACCAGGAATTGTAAACTCAATGCAGACAGTATTCTCGCTTGTGCCTATCTCCTCTGCACAACGCTTTACATTATCAATATACTGTAAAGCGTTCTTATCGGCATTTTCAATAACGCCTGCAGAACAGGTAACACCGCCTTCAATAGCAACAAGATTCAAAGCGTTCTGTTCCACACCACATTTATCCCACGTTTTGTTAGCTGTACAGCCTATACATACAGCATTGGGATACATTTCGTGCAGGATTTTTGAATATTCACCAAAGACATCTTCACCCGAGAAATAGAAAATCAACTCAGGCGACTTTACATCTTTAACCGCTTGCATAACGCATTCATACGGGTTAGTATTTTTTCCAAGTCCGAAAACGCTTTTAATCATTCAAACCCCTCATTCTCCCGAATAGGTCTTTCTTACAATTCTGTCGATAAAGTCGCTTTCACTAAGCGGCTTATCAAAGATGTAACCCTGTACTATATCACAGCCCATATTTTCAACAAGTTCAAGCTGTTCAGTTGTTTCAACACCTTCAACGACTATTTCAAGTCCAAGGCTTTTAGCAAGATTTACAACACCGTTGAAAACCAGACAGGATTTATCATTCTTGTCAATAGGACACGGCGGAATAAAGCTTCTGTCGATTTTCAGAATATCAATCGAAAGATTCTTCAGCAGTCCCAATGACGAGTAGCCCGTGCCGAAGTCGTCCATTGATGTAACAATTCCGCTGTTGCCAAGCTCTTCAACAACAGCTTCCATAATGCCCTTGTTGCGGAAATCTTCGCTTTCTGTAAGCTCAATTTCAATGTATCCGTGGGGCAGATTATATTTGTCTATAACTTCAACAATCTCCTCAACAAGCTTATTGTTTGAAAGATGAAGCTTTGAGAAATTAACAGAAATCTTAACAGGCTCAATTCCCTCTTCAATAAGTTTTGATAACAGCTTACATACTTCCTCAAGCATATAGAAGTCAAGGGCAGTTATGCAACCGTCGCCCTCAAGGATTGAAATAAAGCTGTTGGGCATTGAATGACCATCGTTTGTTCTCCATCTTACCAGTGCTTCTGCACCAATAAGATTTCGTGTTTTAACATCAACCTTCGGCTGATATACTGCATAGAATTCGCCGTTCGAAAGTGCATTCTGAAAACGTGACAGAACATTCTTGCGTTCCATTATGTCAACGTTTATCTGCGGCTCAAAGTATTCAAGCAGTTTTCTGTTTGCACGTGCGTGCTGATATGCAGAAGAAATCTGAAGAATAACTTCATCTGCCTGAGTATCCTTATCAAGCTTCGACGCACCGATCGTTGCGCCAAAATAGAACGTAAACTCCTCGCCGCTCTTTCTGCGGTATTTCATAACAACATTCTGAATAAGATCAAGGAAATAATCAACGTTGTCATTAAGAATAAGCGCTATAAAATTATCTCCGCCAAGGCGAGCCACTATTTCTCTCTTGCTTATGGCATTCTTGATTATGACACAATATTCAGTAAGAGCTTCGTTAC
>JAZQBH010000008.1:0-3512 GCA_045545655.1 Oscillospiraceae bacterium | reverse complement strand
CGGGGCTGATGGTAATTCCACAAGAGCGGTCGATGTACTCATAAGGCGCAACGTCAATACCGCCGTTTCTGAGTGCGATATAGAATGTGCCGCCCTTTTCGCCTGTAAGGTTAACCTGTACAGCAAGGAAGTAGTCGGGCTCAGGCTTGGAGTAGGTCTTTGCGATATCCGCAACCATCTGCCAGATTGCCTCAAACTCTGCGGGACAGGTTGCAGGTGTTACCGCTGCCTTAGTCGCCTTTACTGTCTTTTCAGCTTTTGCCGCAGGTGCAGCTGCCTTTGTAGTTTTTGTTTCTGTGGACTTCTTAGTGCACTTTGCCATTGTTAAATTCCTCCGTTTTTCTTTTGTTCTTTATATGAGTTGTCAATAATCGACAACATCTATCCAGGTGAGAAGAAGCTCACGCTCCTTAGGCTGTCTGAACTTCAGCTGTGACGCCGCCACAATCGGCAGCCAGTCGTAAACTGCGTTGTTCTCAATTCCAGCCTTTTTGCAGTATAACTTCAGATACTGCTCTGCGCTTTCGGTGCGGTGCTGCATACACAAATCAAGGTAGGTTCTCGCAACGTCTGCCGCAGGAGTGCCCTGTTTTGCTCTCAGCCAGTCCACGATATACATACTGCCGTTATCGCCGACAATGATGTTTTCGGGGATAAAGTCGCCGTGACACAGCTTTTTCTGTGTGGGCAGTTTTCCAAGCAGTGTGAGCAGTTCGTGCTTTTTTACGTCGTCAATCATATCAAGCTGTTTTATCGAACGTACAAAATAATCCTGCTGACTGCTCATCTTAACGCACGGCAGTGAGTTCACCTCAAGGTGAATATCCGCCATTCTTTCAAGGAAATCCAGCTTCATTTCAGGATTTTCATTGATAAGCGTTCTCAGGCTTCTGCCCTCGATAAACTCGTATTCTATGCACCACTTGTCGTCAAGCTGACGTGCGCCGAGCAGTTTAGGAATACGTGCAAAGCCTGTTTCCTCCACTCTTGCGTGGGCAAGCGCCTCGTACATAACAACGCTTTTCGGCTCATTTGCGTCCTTGAATACCTTTATACATTTTCCGTCATCCTTGTAAACCTGCACCTTTTCGCCGTCGGAAATCAGATTGGTAAGTTCCATATATTTTACCTCCCGCCGTAAAATTTTCCGATTTTCAATCGTATCGGTAAGGGATTGAGCATCGCTCGTAGTACTATAATTATAACACACCAGAATTAAAATGTAAAGTGCTTTTTGGCAAAATATTATCAAGGGCTGTTCACCATTGAAGTGGACAGCCCCGATTTATTTCAGCATTTTTTTAATTATTCATTATTCGCCATTCACTATTCATTACACGGCCCGAGGGGCTGTCTTTTATTCTTCCTCTGCGGAATTGAACTGGCTTGGGTGACGGGTGAAGAAGTCCACTCTCGGTTCGAGGAACTTCAGCTTGTGGTCCTTGCCGCCTGTGAAATCGGAGAGGGTGTCGAAAATCTTGTCCCAGCTCCAGAAATCCTTGCCGAGGTTGAGGTATTCAAGCACCATTTCCGTGCCCTTGGGTGCCATCGGGTGAAGAAGTACAGCGGCGGTTCTTATAGCGTGGAACACGTTGATAAGCACTTTGCGGCGCATTTCGTTGTCGTCTGCCTTGTCGGCGTCGCCAAGCGCCTTTGCCATATACTTGCTTGCTTTTCTGATGTAGCTGTCAAGCACGTAGGTTGCCTGATGGAACTCAAAGCGATACATAAAGCGCTCGTAATCAAGCACTGCTTTCTTTGCGTCTGCGAGAATGTTCTCGTCAACCTCGCCCACAGGCATCATTCCGTCAAAGTGCTTCTGTGCGGTGTAGATGCAGGTGCGGATAATTCGGTTGAACACGTTCGACAGCAGGAAGCCGTCCTTTACAACAGGGTCGGGGTCTTCGGGCTGTGCAAGCGGATTGTAAGGCTTGGGCATAAAGCTTACGCTGCGCTGACCAAGGCCAAGTCCGAGGAAGTGCATTCTCAGCTGTTCTGCGGTGTAGAAGTCAAGCAGGTCTGCCGCCATAGGGGGCTTTACAGCACCTGAACTAGACGCCTTCTTGTCAAGGAACAGAATGTGGTTGTTAGCGCACAGCACAGGAAGCTGAAGCTCTCCGTCGGGTACGTCAACGCTTACGTCGCCCTCACGCATTCCGAGGAACATACCCATTTCCGCAACGCCGTAGAAGTAGATGTTATCCGCGCCGATAAACTGGTAAACCTGAGCGTCCTTACTGCACCAGAAGTCCTTCCAGTCCTCACGGGATTTGCCCTGCTTTTCAAGCGCCGCCTGTGTGAACGAGATAGGCGCCCACAGCGATTCAGGCCATACCCATATTGTGAGGGGGTCTTCGCCCTCAAGCACGGGAGCGGGTACGCCCCATTCGATATTGCCTGTAAGACGGAACGGAACAAGGGTCTTGCCTGTACGGTAGCGTATGCCGTTTGCCGACAGCACTGCGCAAGCCTCGTTCATCTCGTCGAGGGTCTTGAACGCAATCGTGAACGACGGCTTTTTCTTCTCCTCAATAAACTCGTGCTGAGGCAGCTTGTCCTTAACAGCGGTGTAGTTATCGAGAAGTTCGTTCTTGATGTGGATTACGGGGTCTGCGAGGAATTCTGTAATTGTGGAGCTTACCAGCTTTCTCACGTTCTTCTGAGCGGAGATTTTCTGCGCATATTCCTTAAGGTGACACGAGCAGGCGGGCAGGTCGAAATACCAGTTTTCAACGTCCTTCATTACGGGAGTTTCGCCTGTAAGTGTGCTTTTCGGGTCGATAAGGTTTTCGGGCATATACTGGTGACCGAGGTCGCATTCGTCTGCGTAGCCCTTTTCGCTCTGACAGCCGTCAACAGGGCATTTGCCTATTACCTGACGTCCGTTTATGAAACAGCCTGCCTTTTCGTCAAAGAACTGCTTTGTTACAATCTTTTTAAGGTGACCGTTCTTGTAGAGAGTGCGGATAAACCAGTCGGAAACCTCGTTGTGGATTTCGCCTGTTCTGCCAAGTCCCGAAGCGCCGAAGGTGTCAAGGCTTATCATATAGTTGTCGAGGGTTTCCTTCTGTGCGGAGTGATTTTCCATTACGAAATCACGGATATCGCCCTTGAAGCCCTGCTCTGCGCACAGCTTGCGGTAGCTTTCCGCAATGGGAGAGCCGTAGCAGTCAGTACCCGATACGAAAATTACGTTCTCCTCGCCAATTCTGTCACGGAGAAAACGTGCATACACGTCTGCAAATACAAACACTCCGCCGATGTGACCGAAGTGAAGCTTTTTATTGCCGTAGGGCATACCGCCTGTTACCACAGCACGTCGTGGAAACTCAGGACGGGGTATTTCACGTTTTACGTTTTTCTCATCACTCATAATATTTAAAAATCCTTTCAGATATAATCATAAGGGGACCTCTAAAAATCGGGACACGAGCAGAATTTCGTATATGACAGGCATCAGATGCAAGGAAGAAAACCGCAGTAATACTTGATGTATTTCAAGGTTTTCTGAC
>JAZQBH010000007.1:0-9396 GCA_045545655.1 Oscillospiraceae bacterium | reverse complement strand
ATAATTTAGGTGTGCCATTCGGGCACAGCAGACTATCGAAAGTCCTATAACGGGGGTTGTAGGGGGCGAAGCCCCCTGACGGGGCGCAGGGGCGTGGTAGGATGCCACGGTTGTCGCCCCAAAAGCACGGCACGGATGCCGTGCAACAGAGGACGACTTCGGACAGCCCCGCTCCACTTCTAGCCCCCTCTCCCCAAAGGGGAGAGGGGGTTGGGGGTGAGGGGAGAACGGACACAAAATTAAAAATTATAAGCTAATCTGATACAACAATTATTCACTATTCATTAAACAGGGGCTTATAACCGATATCCCCAATCTTACATCAGGAGAAAACATAATTATGCCTAATCAGCCGATATTTGACTGTTTTGACCAGAATTACAAGCACCCGTTCGGTGCAATCCGCCAGGGACAGCCTTCTGTCTTCAATCTTCGTCTGCCGAAGTCTATGCGGGTTTCACAGCTTATGCTGGTTATGTTCCGTCCGGGCTACAAGGAGCGTTTTATCGAGCTTAACAAGCAGGACGAAACCGCCGACGACAACATCTATTCCTGTGTGTTCACCCCGAACAACACGGGCGTGCATTACTATTACTTCTCAGGCGTTATCGACGACCGCCGCCGCTACATCAAGCGCCGTGGTGCGTCGTTGGGCGTGTTTGAGGGCGACGAGCTTTTCCAGCTTACAGTGTTTGAAAAGGATATATACACCCCCAACTTTATACGTGGCGGTATTATGTATCAGATTTTCCCCGACCGTTTCGCAAAAAGCGGCGTTCAGCACGAGAATATTCCGTCTGACCGTGTTATCCGTGACGACTGGGAGGGCACTCCCTACTGGAAACCCGATGAAAAGGGCATAGTCCGCAACAACGACTTCTTCGGCGGCGACCTGCAGGGAATTATCGAAAAACTGCCGTATATCAAAAGCCTCGGCGTTACGATAATCTACCTAAACCCCATCTTCGAGAGCCACGAAAACCATCGCTACTCAACCGCAAACTACGAGAAGATTGACCCTATGCTCGGCACTGAGGCGGACTTCACCGAGCTTTGTCAGAAAGCAAAGGAAATGGGCATTGACATTATCCTCGACGGCGTTTTCTCGCACACAGGCGCAGATTCCATCTACTTCAACAAGTTCGGCAGATACGGCGAAAACACAGGCGCTTACCGTGACAGCAGCAGCCCTTATTTCGACTGGTACGACTTTTCACGCTATCCCGACACCTACGAAAGCTGGTGGGGCATTACAACCCTCCCCAACGTTAAGGAGAACAACCCTGCCTACACAGACTACATCTGCGGCGACGGCGGCATTCTTCAGAAGTGGATTAACCTCGGCGCAAAGGGCTGGCGACTGGACGTTGCCGACGAGCTGCCCGATGAATTTCTGGACAACGTAAACCGTGGCGTAAAGGCGCTTGGCAATGACAAGATTGTTTACGGCGAGGTGTGGGAGGACGCTTCCAACAAGGAAAGCTACGGCGTGCGCCGCCGCTACCTCATCGGCGGTCAGCTTGACAGCGTTATGAACTATCCCTTCAAGGAGAGCATCCTCAACTACGTCAAGTATGCCGACGCACAGTCGTTTGTAGACGGCATTATGACTATCCTCGACCACTACCCCAAGCCTGCCGTTGATATGCTGATGAACTTCCTGTCTACCCATGACACCGAGCGTGCGCTGACACGTCTTGGCGGCGACGAGGTTGCATGGAACGACAAGAACTGGCAGGCCGAGCGTTACCTCAACGGTCAGCAGTATCTGCTGGGCATTGCGCTGATGAAGTGCGCAATGGTTCTGCAGTTCTTCCTGCCTGGTATTCCGTGCGTGTATTACGGCGACGAGGCTGGTATGGAGGGCTACCGTGACCCGTTCAACCGCCGCTGCTATCCGTGGGGCAAGGAAAACGACGACCTTGTTGATTTCACAAAGCAGTTGGCGAAGATACGCCACGGCTCACGTGCGTTCGGTCAGGGCGATATGAAGTTTATCGAATGCGACAGCAACGTGTGCGTGTTTGCACGTTACGATAAAATCAACCGTGAGGCGGCTATAATCTACCTCAACAAGTCCACCAAGGGCAGAGCATTCGACATCGTGAACGACAAAACGCAGATGTTCTACGATTTCAAGCCAGCCTTCGACCGCCACGGCCGTGGTATCGCCGACGGCAAGGTGCACGTATCCCCGTTTGATTATGCGGTTGTATTCTGCAAGATTTAATTCCCTCTGACGATTATAATTATATATAAGTATTGCCCGTGAAGAAATTTTTCACGGGCAATTTTAATATCTTACAAATAAATCTGCACGTCTACTTATCATCCAGCCTTTCCTTTTTGGCAGCCACTGCAACTATATTAACAGTATTCGCAATAAATGCAACAGCGACTACCAGCAGCATAACAATAACATCCTTAAAAGTTTCCATTGGCAGTAGTATAATGATAGCAATTGTCAGTAAAGTTGTAATCACTAAAATATACATCATTTTCTTTTCAAAATTCAGACAATCCTTTTCTAATTCTTTCAGAGTAACCGTAATATTCTGCTCTGCTATCTTTGCAAATACTTCTCCTGAAGCACGTTCTCCTGCCAGAATTTCATTGATGCTTATGTCATAAATACCACTTAAAATATTAAGACAATCAACCGGCGGCATATAATTGCCCGTTTCCCAACGTGAAATGGTTTTATTACTAACACCAATCCTTTCTCCTAACTGTTCCTGTGTCATTCCTTTTTCATTGCGCAATTCCTTTAAGAATGCACCTATCTTTTTTGTGTCCATTATGAAGACCTCCTTTGTTTTTATGTGTTTATTATAACATATAAAGCATACCTTTGTCATTACCATAAACAGCGAATGCCCATAATAAGCGACAAATCCCGACTGATAGCGACTGATATCATACACAAATCCCTTATACAGCTTTTTCATTGCGTTAATTATAGCAAAGTATTTTCATAAAGTCAATGTCACAAGCAACTTTGTAATACTTCTGTCCGACCATCTGACTTAACAGGGCATTTTATGGATTTTTCAGTCAAAAAACAGTGAACGGACAAAATGCGGCAAACGGAATTTGCAGACAGATACCATATAATGTATAGCTTGTTTTCAACCTGCCTATGGGACACGCTGTTGCTTTTCAACGTTTTCAACTGGGTTTTCCACCGATTTAACCGACTTTTCAACAGAAAAAAGTAAGAAATAAACGCAAATTCTGCCTTTTTATGGTCCGATTGTTGAAAACTTGCCGTGAAAAGCTTAGTTTTTCAACGTTTTCAACGGTGTTGTCAACAGTTTTTCACGTTGATAGTGTTGAAAAGTTTAAAAACCACAGCTAATAGATTTCCCTTGGGACAAGCAGCACAAAATCTAGGTGCATAGCAGTTGAAAACAGGAACAATTCACATATCAGAGGACCGCTGAAAGGGCAGATTTCCCATAACAATCAAAAAAAATTCAAAAAACCCCTTGACAATCAGAAAAGAATAAGCTATAATTATATGGTATGGCAATGTGAGGGGTACTGTACCCCTATGCATAATAGAACAAAAAAATTTTTACAGGAGGAAATCACAATGAAAAGAACTTACCAGCCCAAGAAGCTCCAGAGAAAGCGTGAGCACGGTTTTATGAAGAGAATGGCTACCAAGAACGGAAGAAAGGTTCTCGCTCGCCGTCGCGCTAAGGGAAGAAAAAGACTTACTTACTGATTAACGGAAAACATCTGAATGTCTGTCACAGATTTAAGAAAGAGATATTCTGTAATCAAGAGTAACCGTGATTTTTCTTTTCTCTTCAAAAAAGGAGAAAGCGTAGTTTGCCACGGTTTTGTGTGTTACGTAAAGCCCAGACGTGCAGGGAAGAACCGACTGGGAATAGTAACAGGCAAAAAGATAGGCAATGCGGTTAAACGTAATCGGTCAAGGCGGGTTATACGAGAAGCGTTCCGCCTTTTCGACCCGATTATCAAAGAAAAAACGGACAGGCGTTTCGACTTTGTGTTTGTTGCACGAGGCAGAACGCCGTCACTTAAAATGCAGCAGATTTTAAGTCTTATGAAAAAGAACGTTCTTCCCAAACTGCAATAATGAAGTATATTTTCTTAGGGATTATCAAGCTGTATCGGCTTACGCTGTCAAAAATTACGCCGCCGTGCTGCCGCTTTTATCCTACCTGTTCGACTTATGGGCTTATTGCCATTCGCAGGTTTGGGGCGGTTAAGGGCGGTTATTTGACATTATGGAGAATTTTACGGTGCCATCCGTTCGGGAAATTCGGGTTTGACCCCGTGCCTGAAAAGTTCTCGTTCCGTCCCGAAAAGCGTACAGTGGCTGTTCCGATGGCAGACCCCGTTCCCCTGTGTGACTGGGGAGAAGAAAACGGGGAAAACTCCCGATAAAGAACGGTTCGCATAAAATTATCTGAACTGTTTTTCGACTTTCTGACTAACAAGGAATATCAGAACAGAGGAAAAAACCTCTGTGAAATCAGACCGCACCGCATTGTAGGGTGTGCGTCGTATATGTCACTACCTTAAGATTATCTGCCTAATTGATTGAATGCCGCATAGTACGGCAATTTTAGAAGGAGTGAATTACTGCTTTGACGTGGTTATACAGTATTATAGGTATGCCGCTTGGCTATATCCTGTACTTTATCTATGAATTTATCTGCAGCAATGTCGGTATTGCAATTATCATATTCACGGTTATCGTGAAGCTTGTTCTGATTCCGATTTCTATCAAACAGCAGAAGACATCGGCGAAAACTGCCGTTTTCCAGCCGAAGGTTATGGAAATCCAGCAGAAATACCGCAATAATCAGCAGAAGCAGCAGGAAGAGCTGCTCAAGCTGCAGCAGCAGGGCTACAAGCCTACTTCGGGCTGTCTGCCGATGCTGTTGTCGTTCCTTATCCTGTTCGGCGTCATTGACGTTGTTTACAAGCCTATGACCCATATCGTTCACCTGAACGACGAGGCTATCGAGGGTATGGTTGAAGAGTCCTACAGCACTGAAATCGCTTCAATGCTTACCGATATGTACAACAAGAACCCCGACGACATCAAGAAGGACTCCGACAAGGAAAAGCGCGAGCTTATCCTCAAAGACGCACAGCGTATGCTCGACTACTACAACGAAAAGTGCCTGAAGGACGGCGAACAGCCCTACGATATGGCAGTTTTCGGCACAGTATCCGTTGACAGCGTTGAAGTTGTAAAATCGGTTATCACCACTTCCGTTGAAGAAGAGTTTGCCCTCACCGCTACCGATAAGAAGAGCAAGGCAAAGATGATTACCGACACAGACCTGTGCAAAATTACCGAGGCAGAAGAGGAAGAGCTTAATAAACTCACCACTGATGAGGAAAAGCTTGCATACCGTTCTGCACACAGCTTCTCAAAGCCCATTCTTGAAAAGCTGACAACCTTCCAGACATACTACGGCAACTACACCTGCTCATCCAAGGAAGGCGCAACCTTCACCGTTACAAAGTCCCTTCAGAGAGAGCTTTACTCCCTTGAGAGATTCGGTGCGATTACCAAAACCTACGGCGACAGCACAAGCTATCGCATTTACGATTCTGTAAGCGACGCAACAAAGGCAGAGTTGCTTGAGCTTTATGATAACCTGAACTTCTTAGGTATCCCGCTCGGACAGGTGCCCAAGGACAATATGGGCTTCCCGATGATTCTCGTGCCCATCATTTCGTTCCTGCTTTCGCTGGCGCAGACCTTTATCTCCAACCGCAATATGCGCAAGCAGAACCCCGATACTATGAAGAGTATGGGCAGTATGAATATAATGCTCTGGATTATGCCGTTTATGTCGCTGTGGATTGCATTTACAGTTCCTGCGGGTGCAGGCTTCTACTGGGCAATCAGCTACGCATTCAGTATCGGTCAGACATTCCTGCTCAACAAGCTGTATGACCCTGTAAAGCTCCGTCAGCAGGCTGAGGAGGAAATCAGAGAGCTTGAAAAGGCTTCCAAGAGAAAGCCCAAGCCCACACAGGAAATTGTTACAGTAATCAACGAGGACGGCTCTGAGGAAACGCTCTCACAGAAAGAACTTAACCGCCGCAAGCTTGCCGAGGCACGCAAGGCTGACGCAGAAAAGTACAACGAGGAATATCACGAAGGCAGCGACGACGAGGACTACGAATAATCGCTGTTGAAAGGGGGATTTATAATGGAAAAGGAATTCAGAGCGAAAACAGTTGACGAGGCTAAAGCGCTTGCCGCACAGGAATTCGGCGTTTCAGCTGACGATATAGACTTTGAAATTCTCGAACAGCCAAGAAAGACGCTTTTCGGCGGTCTTAAGGGCGAGGCTGTGGTAAAGGCTATCTACGAGCCTGTTGCAGAAATCGCTGAAGAAGTTGCTGCTGAAAATGTCAACGCAGATGTTGACGATGATGACGCAGCAGATGAGCAGTCTGCGTCTACGGCATACTCCGCTGAGGACGACGAAAATGACTACGGCGAACTGCCTGAGGATTTTGACGTTTCCACAAGCGTTAAGGTGCAGACCGCAATCAAGTATCTCACAGACGTGCTTAAGGGTCTGGGACTTGAAAATTTCGCAATCAACCCCATCAAGCGTGACGGAAACGTTGTGCTTGACATCACAGGCGACAAGCTTGGTATTGTAATCGGCAAGCGTGGCGAAACGCTCGACAGCCTGCAGTATCTTGCAATTCTTGCGTCAAACCGTGCAGAGGAGAGCTTCTGCAGAATTTCTCTCGACTGCAACGGCTACCGTGACAAGCGCCGTGAAACACTCTGCTCGCTTGCTAAGAAAACCTCTGCGAAGGTTATCCGTCAGGGCAGAAAGATTGCGCTTGAGCCGATGAACCCTTACGAGCGCAGAATTATCCACAGCGTTGTTGCTGAAATCGAGGGCGTGTCCAGCCGTTCTTCGGGCACAGAGCCTTACAGAAAGGTTGTTATCTACGCTGACAAGCCCCACTTTGAACGTGGTGAGCGTTCCGAGCGTGAGGGAAGAAGCGGCAGACGTTCTTCACGCAGAAGCGACGGAGCAAACACAAGAAACTACCGTCAGTCTGGCGGATTTTCTACCAGCTTTGAGCGTGAGTACAAGCGCAGTCAGTATCAGCCTGACGAAAACGCAGACGCAGGCGAGTTTTCAAAGGAAACCGTTGAAACCGAGAAGAATGCAACTCTCTACGGTAAGATTATCCTTTAATAAAAATACACAAAGCCCCATTCTGATGAATGGGGTTTTCGGGCTTGTGCTTAATTCAAAGCACTTTTTGTTATAATTTATCGGGAGGTGTTATAATATGAGCGAATTTATGATGGTACATATTTATAAAGGGGAAGGACGATATGCTGTCGAACCTATGATAGAAAACATATGGGGAATGCGAATATACTGTGAAGAATACAGGATTCTGGACGAAAATGCAGACGCATTAACAATCGCATCGGCTGTTGATGAGATGAAAAGATATATAGAAGTAACCCCTAGTCCAGATATTATGGTAAGAGAAGCACCACAGCCTGAACGTATATCCAAATATCACGATAAGTGGATAAAGTTTCTCCATAATAATTTATTGGCTTCAGTTGATTATGATGAAGATAAAATTTTAGTGTCTTCTATGGAACGCCGCACCCGCCGTGGCGGAGGAAGCGGATACTGTGGCTGTATTGACCAAGTTCAACTGCCTGTCACTGCGTCAATGGAAGAACTTGGTCAAGCGATACTTCAGGTATTTGACGCCGCCGAGCAATTTTACAGCGTTGGAAAATATAAGCCAAAACGTCAGAAAAAAACTAAAACAACGGAGGAATAATTATGGGACTTTTCGGCAAACTTTTCGGTAAAAAACAACCTGCGGCAAATCCTCAGCCCGTCAGCAAACTGATTGATGATATCAAGCCTTCTGCACAATGGATTGTTATGGCAATGACATCGTCAGGATACAAGGTTGATTTCACCATAGATAGTATGAAAGAAATCGACCGCTTTTTTGACGAGCAGAATAATCCTAACGGCATTTTAGCAAATAACAGGGGAACAATTCTGTTTTCAATAGGCTGCTATATCGGTGAAACAATAATCAAGAATTTTGGCGGCTGCTGGATTACCGATGACAACGACCCGCAAGGCGAAATAAATATGGCGGTGAAGATGACAGACGGCACTGTGCTTTTCCCTGTTCAGCGCTGTATGAAACGATTTATGAACGGTGCAGAAGACGGTATCTATGCTTATGTTTATGTGCTGTCCACAAGGCAGAAGTGATTTTACATAAAGAGCGGTTTGTTAGCGGATTTTTCATAGCACTTAAATATCCCCACTTGAGTAAGTGGGGATTAGTTTTTCCTAAAAAATGTATATTATAATTATTATATACTTGACAAATAATTATAAAAAGTATATAATATAATTATGGAAACACTGATTTTTGAATGGGACGAAAATAAGAACGCTATCAATAAGGTAAAACATGGCTTATCGTTTGAAACTGCCAAGGAGGTGTTCTACGACGATAATGCAGTACTGTTTGATGACCCAGACCATTCCGTTGGTGAAGAACGTTTTCTTATCATTGGTATGCTCAAATCATCAAAAATATGCATTGTAAGCCATTGTTATCGTGATAATGACAACGTTATTCGGATAATATCCGCAAGAGAGGCAACAAAGAACGAAAAGAAATTCTATCAGGAAGGCTGGTGAACTGTATGAGAGAAGAATATGATATTAAGAACCTTAATCCACGCAAAAATCCCTACACGAATAAGTTGAAAAAACAAATAACCATAAATATCGACATCAGCACGATTGACTATTTCAAAAAGCAGTCTGAAGCCACAGGTATTCCATATCAGACGTTGATTAACCTATATCTTGGCGATTGTGCACAGAATAACAAACAGCCTAAAATTTCTTGGGTTTGAGAGTAAACAAAATTAGAAACGGGACTATCCGCAATGGATAGTCCCATTTTGATATTACCCTACGATTACTGCTTCAGCTTGAAATTGTCAATCAGTTCTGAGAGCATTGCCGCCTGACCGCTCAGCTCCTCGCTGGAAGCCGCTCCGCTTTGTGCGTTCTGTGCGGTTGCGTCTACAATTCCCGAAATGTCGTTTATCTTCTTGAAGATGTCGTCCATATACTCGCTTTCGTTGCTGGTAGTTTCGGAAATGCGGCTGATACTGCCGTCTACGCTTACGGTGTCGGTAACTGCCTCAGCAAGCGACTGTGCAGTGGAATCCGCCAGCTTAACGCCGCCGTTAATTGCCTGTGCAATCTGTTCGAGCATTTCAGATGTACGTGCCGCCGCCTCTGCCGACTTTGTCGCAAGTCCACGAACTTCGTCTGCAACAACGGCAAAGCCCTT
>JAZQBH010000006.1:0-4693 GCA_045545655.1 Oscillospiraceae bacterium | reverse complement strand
TAAGCAGCTTTCGGAAAATTGTCCAACAAAACAAACATAAAACAGACAATTGATTATTTCATAAAGGAAGGTATTTAAAATGTTTTCAAGTATAATAGAGTCAACAGGGCTTACAGCACAAAGTGCATTGATTTGTTCGCTGACCTCGGTAATTATGGGATTCTGGGCGGCTTTTCTCTACAGACTGAATAACCCGAGGGCTTCCAAAAATGTAATGGTAACGCTTACGGTTATGCCGCTGCTGGTGCAGGCGGTTATTATGCTTGTAAACGGCTCGATTGGTGCAGGTATTGCGGTTATGGGTGCATTCAACCTTGTAAGATTTCGTTCTGCACCCGGCACATCAAGAGAGCTGTGCTACATATTCCTCTCAATGGCAGTAGGTCTTGCAACGGGTATGGGCTTTGTCGGATTTGCGGTGCTCATTGGAGTTTTGGCAGGAATTATTCTTGCACTGCTCGGTTTTTCACCCCTGTTCGGAATTGTAAAAACTGCAAAGCTTGTCAGAGTGCTTGTGCCTGAGGATATGGACTACACCGTATGCTTTAAAGAGGTATTTGCAGAATATGCAAGCCGATACAGACTGATTATGTCAAAGACAGTAAGTATGGGTACGTTGTATGAACTGCGTTATGAGGTAATTCTGAAAAACGCAGATAAGGAAAAGGAATTTCTTGATAAAATCCGTGCAATTAACGGAAATCTGACCGTTGCCTGCAGTATTCTTACAGACAACCACGAGGAAATGTAATTTATAATAGTGTAGTTCGTTTTGATTGTGAAAGGAGCAAAGGTTTATGAAAATTTCATTCAAAACGCTTGCGGCGATGTGCGCAGTATCAGTAGGACTTACGGGCTGTACAAAACCCGACCCAGCTTCTGAGTCTGCCGCGTCATCACCGATAGAGTCAGCAACAGATAAACAGCTTGCGGCAGAGGGCATTCAGCCTGAAACGGAAGAAAATATTTTAAATTCCGTTAATTGCAGAATTGTGTTCTCCGATGAGGGCATTACACACGAGGGCAACGGCGTTGAAATCTACGGGAATACTGTTACCATCAACAATGCAGGAGTATATCACCTTTCGGGAAAAAGCTCTGACGCAAAGATTATGATTAACGCAGAGAAAAAGGACGTTAAGCTGCTGCTTGACGGAGTTGAGCTTACCTCAAAGAGCGGCTCGGTTATCGACTGCGAGGCTGCAAAGCTGCTGACTGTCTGTACTGTGGGAGGAACTGTAAACACACTTTCTGACACAAGCAATTACACATTCCCTGATGGCGACGACGAACCCGACGCTACTGTTTTTTCAAGAAGTGATACTATAATTTCGGGCAGCGGCAAGCTTACCGTGAACGGAAATTACAAGGATGCAATCAAGTGCAAGGACGGACTTTCAATCAGCTGTGAAAACGGCGGACTTATCCTTAACGCCGCAGACGATGGCATTACAGGCAAGGACTATGTGGTGATTTACAACGGCGACATTTCTGTAACCGCCGCTAATGACGGAATTAAATCCACCAACACCACCGATGAAACACTCGGTTATATTTCTATTGCAAACGGAAATATCAGCATTGACAGCCAGCACGATGGCATTCAGGCTGAAAAATGACTTGCAATAACCAACGGAAATATTAAAATCAAAGCAGGCGGCGACGAGGCAAATGCTGAAATAAAGGCTGAAAACGGAAACCCGTTTGACAGAGATTTCAGAAATCATTTCACGGACAGAAATGCTGCTGCACAGACTCAGAATACCACTGCTGCTGATACTACCGCAGAAGAAGTGTCTGATAGCTGTAAGGGAATTAAGGCAGGCGGAGATATTACCATAAGCGGCGGAGAATTTGATGTGCTCTCCGCAGACGACAGCCTTCATTCCAACACTTCTGTAAGAATAGACGGCGGCACATTCAGACTTTCGTCCTGTGACGATGGCATTCATGCGGATGAAAGCATTGCTATAAACGGCGGCACAGTGAATATCGTGAAATCCTACGAAGGACTTGAAGGAAAGAACATCACAATTACAAACGGCAAGATTGATCTGGTTGCCGTTGACGACGGTATAAACGCTGGCGGCGGTGACAATGCAGAGGCATTCGGATTTGGTGCGGCGTCTGACGAATACTATGTAAGCGTGTCGGGCGGCGAAATTACAATGAATGCCAACGGCGATGGAATGGACAGCAACGGCACAGTTGCCCAGAGCGGCGGTACAATTATCATCTATGGTCCTACTAATTCGGGTAATGGAGCAATCGACTATCAGCGTTCGTATGCGCTCAGCGGAGGAACTCTGATAGCATTAGGCTCACAGGGAATGGCACAAGCTCCAAGTGCTTTGTCACAGCCGTGTTTGTCGATTAACAGCAATGTAAAGGCGGGTAGTGTGATTGAGGTGCGTGACTCCAGCGGAAAAGCAATCCTCAGTACAACTACACCCAAGGCTTGTCAGTCGCTGATATTCTCCAGTAAGGATATAGTATCAGGCTCGGAATACAGCATTTACGCTGACGATACACTGTTAAGCACTGTTACTGCTACCGATGGAGTTACAGGCGGCGGTGCAAACGGAAACGGCTTCGGCGGAGGAAACGGAGGTTTTGGCGGCAGATTCAACCGTGATGAAAATATGCCCGTTCCTCCTGAGGGTTCTGAATTTCCCGAAGGAATGACGCCTCCCGA
Organism: Oscillospiraceae bacterium; assembly: GCA_045545655.1. Lineage (GTDB taxonomy): Bacteria > Bacillota > Clostridia > Oscillospirales > Ruminococcaceae > CAG-115. The sequence continues at coordinate 1,998 of JAZQBH010000006.1, read as the reverse complement.
GGATTTTGTAAAACCCGATAAGGGTCGTTTTGATTGGAATACGGAAAGCTCAGAAAATTCAGAATGCTCTTCGGCAACGTAAATGGTCAGGTAGGTAAATATGAAAAATAAGGTTAAGTCAGGCGCTGATATCACTAAGAGATATTCGCTTGGCGAGGAAATATTCAATTCTGTTACGCACGGAGTAGGCAGTCTGCTGTCTATTGCGGGCACAGCGGTGCTGATTGTGCTTGCGGCGATTTATTCAGATGCGTGGGGTGTGGTAAGCTCGGCAATATATGGCGGCTCGCTGATTATCCTTTATACAATGTCTACATTGTATCACGCTATAACGAATAACAAGGCAAAGAAATTCTTTCGAATAATGGACCACGACACCATCTTTTTCCTTATCGCAGGAACATACACTCCGATTACGCTTATCCCCCTGCGTGGCGGACTGGGCTGGACGCTCTTCGGAATAGTATGGGGAGCGGCTGTGCTTGGCATAGTGATGAACTCCATCAATCTGGAAAAGTTCCGCAAGCCCTCGATAGTGTGCTATATTGCAATGGGTTGGGTTGTGATTATCGCAATCAAGCCTATGCTGGAAAGCTGTTCGCCGCTGTCGCTGTGGTTCTTGCTGATAGGCGGAATATGCTACACGGGCGGAATTATCTTCTATGCGCTTAAATCAAAGAAGTATTTCCACTCGATATGGCATATATTCACAGTTGCAGGAAGCGTGTTCCACTACTTCTCGATACTGCTGATGATTATAGGCAAATGACAGATAAGTTTAAACTGAAAGGCACAGCTTTTGCTGTGCCTTTTGCTTTAGTCGGATATTGTAACCATTTTTGAATATCCACACCCATTTCGGGGAAAATATCCCTGAGGGGGAGTGAAAGTGGAAAATAAACAAAGCCTTGACAGAGTTCTTTTTCTGTCTTTGAATGAAAACATAGATTATATAAAAAACGAAACAAACAATTCTTCTGATATTATTATAAAAACAGGTATGGTGTGCGGCAACAGGATAGCTGTGCTCACCTGTGAGGGACTGACAAGCACCGACACGCTTGCTGAGCTTGTTTACGATAAATTTAATTTAATTGGAAACGAGGATACTATACCGCCTCAGGAGCTGATTTCGCAATTCTTTGACGTGTATATGATAGCGGCAGGTCAGCTGGAAATTGCTGATTTTAAAAATCTCTTTCACAAGCTTTATTCAGGATTTTGTATAATTCTTGTAGACGGTGCGACTAAAGCAATTGCTATTGGTGTACAGGGCTTCAAATCACGTGGAATAGAAGAGCCGTCAACCGAGCTTAATGTGCGTGGCTCACGAGAGGGCTTCTGCGAGGTTATCCGTACAAACATTTCTCTTATCCGCAGAAGAATTAAATCAACAACGCTTGTGTTTGAGGTTCAGCCGATAGGCAGCCGCTCTGACACAGATGTTTGCGTGTGCTATATGTCGGACAAGGTTTCGCCGCAGATACTTGAAAACGTTCGTAAGCGGATAAAATCCATCGACCTCAACACCATTCTCGAAAGCGGTTATATTCAGCCATATCTTGAGGGAAAGGGCGGCTGGTTTTTCTCGGAATGCGGAATTTGCGAGCGCCCTGATACATTTGCCGCAAAGCTCTATGAGGGAAGGGTGGGCATTCTCGTAGACGGCACACCCTTTGCTCTTATCGTGCCGTACCTTTTCATCGAAAGCTTTCAGACGCTTGACGACTATACTCAGAAACCGTTCTATGCGTTCTTCATCAGATTAGTAAGATTGTTTGCGTATTTTGTCACGCTGTTTCTTGCGGGGGCGTATGTTGCAGTTGCGTCGTATAATCCCGAAATGCTGCCCTCGTCGTTGATTTTAAATCTTGCGGCGGCAGAGCAGACAGTTCCGTTTTCGCTGATGATAGAATGCTTGTTCATTCACTTTATGTACGAAATACTGCGTGAAGCGGGAATACGCTTGCCTCGTCCTATCGGTCACGCTATCGGGGT
>JAZQBH010000005.1:0-16672 GCA_045545655.1 Oscillospiraceae bacterium | reverse complement strand
GTGGTCAAACTTCTCAACCGCCTTGATAAGTCCGCTGTAGCCCTCCTGAACAAGGTCAAGCAGTGGCATACCACGGCCGACATAGTGCTTTGCTATGCTTACAACAAGTCGCATATTTGCGGTGATAAGTCTATCTCTTGCATACTCGTCGCCCTGTGAAATACGCTCTGCGAACTGAATTTCTTCTTCGGGGGTGAGAAGCGGAATTTTTCCTATCTCACGCAGATGGATTTTAACAGGGTCGTCAATCAGAGCCTTGTCAGCGTCCTCCGACTTGAAATCAAGTGCCTTTTCCAGGTCCTCTGCAAGGCTGAGGTCGTCCTCAAGCTTGATGTTGTTCTGTTCCAGTATCTCGCTGAGCTTGTCAAAATCAATGTCTGTTTCCTCGGCAAGCCGATATATCTCCTTTGTAGATAACGTTCCCGTCTGTTTTCCTTTTTCAATAAGCTCTCCGAGAACGCCTTTCTTTGTATTGTTCATTTATTATCCTTTCAGAATTAGCTATATGTTTAATATATTATGTACTCTTATTTTTTATCATTCAAGGAAGTCCTTGAGTTTTCTGCTTCTTGTGGGGTGACGAAGCTTGCGCAGTGCCTTGGTTTCTATCTGACGGATACGCTCTCTTGTAACCTGAAACTCCTGACCTACCTCCTCAAGCGTGCGCTGTCTGCCGTCTATCAAACCGAAACGGAGAATGATTACCCGCTTCTCACGCTCTGACAGCGTATCAAGCACCTCGCCCAGCATCTGCTTGAGCATAGAGTTTGCCGCTTCTTCCGCAGGCTGAGGAGCGCCGTCATCGGGGATAAAGTCACCAAGATGACTGTCCTCTTCCTCGCCGATAGGCGTTTCAAGCGAAACGGGGTCCTGTGAGATACGGATAATCTCACGCACCTTATCCACGCTCATTCCAAGGTGCTCTGCTATTTCGTCCTCGCTCGGCTCTGTGCCGTTTTCGTGCAGCAGGAAGCTCTGCGCCTTCTTTACCTTTGTAATGGTTTCAACCATGTGCACAGGGATACGGATTGTTCTCGCCTGGTCGGCAATGGCACGGGTGATAGCCTGTCTTATCCACCACGTAGCATAAGTTGAGAACTTGAAGCCCTTTGAATAGTCGAACTTGTCAACCGCCTTGATAAGTCCCATATTGCCTTCCTGAATGAGGTCAAGGAACTGCATTCCACGGCGGACATACTTTTTAGCGATACTTACAACCAGTCTGAGGTTAGCCTCAATAAGTCGCTTTTTAGCGTGCTCGTCGCCGTTTTCCATACGCTTTGCAAGCTCGATTTCCTCCTCGGTAGACAGCAGCGGAATTTTACCGATATCCTTGAGGAAGGATTTCACCGAGTCATCAGGGATAAGGAATTCTGCGTCCATATCGTCTGAGTAATCACGCTCGGAGTAATCCATAATGAAATCAATATCAACATCAGCGTCAAAGTTGTCCTCAATCCTGATGTTCATACTTGCGATTTTCTCGAAGATTTTGTTAATCTGGTCGGCGTCAAAATTCAGCTCTTCAAGTGCGTCGGTTATCTCCTTTGCAGTAAGGCTGCCCTTCAGCTTTCCTTGATTGAACAGCTCTTCAAGAACGTTGGAACTGTTGTTGTTTTCGTTCATTTTACTTCGACTCCTTTATAGTATTTAAAAAAGTCAATCTGACTAGTTTTTCTTTTCCGCCTGCTGCTGAACCCATTCAAGCAAGCGGTCGTTTGTCATTTCGGCAGGCTTTTCAGCCACGGTGTGATAATCGTTCAGCACACTGATGAAATCCAGCACTGCGTCTGTGTCGTTGGCAAACGTGGGGTCGGTTGTAATTTCAATTATTCTGCCCACTTCTGTCGGGGAGAATTCTTCATTAAACCGTGAAATATCAGGCATATCGCCGTTTTTTATCAAATCAACAAGGAATTTGAAAATCCGCTTGTTAAATTCCGTTACAAAATCGCCGTTAAGCCTTGCAAGCAGCTTGTCCAGCCTGTCGGGATTGTTATACAAAAAGCAGATAATTCCTCGCTCTGCCTTGTTTTCTTTAGGGAACTTACCCGCCTCGGGATTAAGCTTGTCCGCTCGCTGAAAATCACGCATAATGTCACGCTGTTCGTTGTAGTGCGCAAATTTTCTGTTCCGGGCACGGCGGCTGTTCACTGCGCTTTCTATGTTGGCAACGGATATTCCCGTTTTCTTTGCCGCCTGTGAGATACACACCGCACGGCGGATATCGTTGTTTATATCCGCAAAGAACGGCACAGCAAGCTCAAGATAGCGGTTTATATCGTCTGAGGAATTCATATCAAGCCCTGCGGCAAGCTTTTCCATCTGATATTCAATAGCACCCTCAGACTTGTCAATCACCGACTGAAAAGCCTCGCTGCCGAAGCGCTTTATAAATTCATCGGGGTCTTTCGCACCCTCTATTTTAAGTATCCGTGACTGCACGCCTGCGTCAGACAACAGCTTTATCGCACGGGCGGCGGCCTTCTGTCCTGCCTCGTCAGAGTCGTAGGACAGCACCACTTCCTTTTTTCCAAGCCGTGAGAGAATGCCGCACTGCTGTTCTGTAAGCGAAGTTCCAAGCGACGCCACTGCGCTATCAAACCCTGCCTGATGCATAGAGATAACGTCCATATATCCCTCGCACAGAATCATATAGTCTGATTTTGTGTACTTCGCCTTGTTCAGCGCAAACAACAGCGTGCTTTTATTGAACACCATCGTTTCAGAGCTGTTGAGATATTTCGGCTTTGCCTCGTCGGACAGCGCTCTGCCGCCGAACCCCACAACGTTTCCCCTTGTGTCAAAAATCGGGAACATCACACGGTTGCGAAACTTATCATACAGCCTGTTGTTATTATTCACAAGCAAAGAAGCGTCCACCATCTCAAACTCGGAATACCCGAGATTTTTCAGATGATAATGCAATCCGTGGAAATCGTCCTTTGCAAAGCCCAGCCCGAACAGCTTTATCGTATGTACAGACAGCCCTCGGCGTGTAAGGTAGTCAAGTCCCTGTCTGCCAGCCTCTGAAAACAGCAGCTGATGGAAGTACTTGCCAGCCTCACGGTTCATTTCGTAAATGCGTTTGCGTTTGTTTGCAGTGCCGTCGTCCTTATCCTCGGGCATCGGCATACCTGCACGCTGTGCAAGAAACCGCACAGCCTCTATATAATCAAGATTTTCAATCTGCTTGATGAATGTAATGACGTCGCCGCCTGCACCACAGCCGAAGCAGTGGAAGTATCCCTTGTCGGGCACAACCGAACAGGACGGGGTTTTCTCATTATGAAAAGGACAGCGGCACATATACGAACTGCCCGAACGCTTTAAATCAACGTAGCTCTGCATAACAGACGCTATGTCGTTTCTGTCATGCAGTTCCTGAAGGAAATCGGGGGACAGTTTCAATATGCTCACTCCCTTTCGGATTTCAAAGTTATACTATCGTCCAGCCTTTTGGTATACACAATCTTTCAAAATAATCCACTGCATATTCGTCGGTCATACCGCTTACAAAGTCGCCGACGGCAATTTCAAGACTTTCACGCTCTGCAATATCGTTGTAAAGTGCAGGCATCTTATCCTTGTTATTGTAGAAGTAGTTGTACAGATACTTCACTATATCCGTAGCCTTGCCACGCTCGGCAACAGTAGGCTTGGCACGGTACACCTTTTCGAACATAAATTCACGCAATTCCGTGAACGCCTGCTTTGTTTCCTCGTCGAACGCTATTTTTTCAGCGCCGTGCTCCACAATGGAGCTTACAAGTGCAGTAATCCGCTTTGATTTGGTGTCGCCAAGCGTTTTCACCGTGAAATCGGGAATCATATCAGCTGTGATAACCCCCGCACGGATAGCGTCCTCAATATCGTGATTTACATACGCTATCTTATCGCTCAGCTTTACGATACAGCCCTCACGGGTGAGCGGCTGCTGCGACTCGCCCCTGTGATTTACAATTCCGTCTATCACCTCGGCGGTGAGGTTAAGCCCTCTGCCGTTTTTTTCAATTATATCAACCACACGTCTGCTTTGCTCGTTGTGTGCAAAACCCACGGACATCAGCTCGTTGAGCGCACGCTCGCCGTCGTGTCCGAACGGAGTATGCCCTAAATCGTGACCCAGCGCAATCGCCTCGCACAAATCCTCGTTGAGGGCAAGCGCACAGGCTATCGTGCGTGCAATCTGACTTACCTCAAGCGTGTGAGTAAGTCGTGTGCGGTAGTGGTCGCCGTGCGGAATGAGAAACACCTGCGTTTTGTGCTTAAGCCGCTGAAAAGCGTTGCAATGAATTATCCTGTCACGGTCACGCTGAAAATCCGTACGGAACGGACAAGGCTCTTCCGCCGTTTTCCGTCCTCTGCTGTTCTGCGACAGACACGCAAACTCGCTCAGAGTAAGCCGCTCATTTTCCATAATCCGTTCACGTGGCAGCATAACACACCTCCGAAAAGCATTAACCGTTCTCAGATGTCCTCGTGTATCTTCACACAGACAAACCCTCTGTAATTATATACAATTTTCGACCTGCGAAAACCTTTTTCAATCTTGATTTTCGTCACTTTATGCAAAATCAAACCACAATTCTTGTACATTCTGCACATCAACCTTGCCGTTACAAGCGTCAATCAGCCGTGCGGTAAGCCCCTCCACGCTTTCACAGCGGACACAGAGCGTTATTTTTACACTGTCGGCGAAGTCTTCGTTCTCCACACGCACCCCGAAGTCAGCGAAAATCTGACCCAGTCTGCCGTAAAGGGAATATTCCACCTCAACCGTCAGCCGTTGGGCATAAGCCATAACCTTGATGTCGGCGGCGTCTACGGCGTCCTTTGCGCCCTTGGTGTACGCACGGACAAGTCCGCCTGCACCGAGCATAATTCCGCCGAAATATCGGGTGACAACGCACGCAACGTCCACAAGTCCCTCCTTGCGGAGCACCTCGTAAATAGGCACGCCCGCCGTACCCGAAGGCTCGCCGTCGTCAGAATGCCGTGCAGTGCCGTTCTCACGCAGAATGTACGCATAGCAGTTGTGGGTAGCCTTGCGGTGCATCGCACGGATTTCTTCCACGAACGCTATCGCCTGTTCCTCGGTTTCAACGGGTGCAAGGTAGCCTATAAATTCCGACTTTTTCTCAATAAATTTCGCCTCGCATCTGTCTGCAATAGTTCTGTATTCCATACGCTCACCCCCGACAATCCACACTCAGCCGACAAAATCCGACCCTTGTAACAACAAAAACTCACGCACAGAATACCTATGCGTGAGCTTCCATTTTGAGTTAATTCAAGCAAGTCAACAAACGCAACAAATTAGTTGCCCATATTGTAACGCTTCTTGAAACGGTCTACACGTCCGCCAGTATCAACCAGCTTCTGCTTACCAGTATAGAAAGGATGGCACTTAGAGCAGATTTCCACTCTGATATCCTTCTTGGTAGAACGAGTTTCGATTACGTTTCCACAAGCACACTTGATTGTAGTAGCCTCATAATTGGGATGAATACCCTCTCTCATTTCATTCACCTCTATCTATAAATAAAATTTATTTTCACAGAATACATATATTATACCACAACCCAAACCAGATTTCAAGAGGTTTTTGAAATTTTCAAGCCTGTGATATTCAACAAAATATCCTATTAAAATCCGAGAACCTTTGTAAACTCTGCTGACAGAGTCTTCTGAAGTCCCTCAGCCTCTTCACGTGTCTTGCCGACTGTGGTGTAATAAGCCTTAACCTTAGGCTCAGTACCCGAAGGACGGACAACAATGCTTGCGCCGCCTGTAAGCGACAATGTAACCACGTTGGACTTAGGAAGCTTGATTTCTGTTACAGTGCCGTCTGCGGCTGTAACTGTGCTTGCGATGTAGTCTGCAACAGCGGTAACATCAAGGCCTGCAACGGACTTGGGTGTGTTGGTGCGGAGGTTGGACATAATCTCCTTCATACGCTCCATACCTGTTGCGCCCTCACAGGTGAAGTTCTCAACCTTGTTTACATACACGCCGTATTCCTTGTAGAGGTTCTCACGTGCCTCAATCATAGAAATGCCCTTTGTGCGGTAGTATGCCGCCATCTCGCAGATAAGCATAGAAGCCACAACTGCGTCCTTATCACGAACGTAGCCGCCTGCAAGGTAGCCATAGCTTTCCTCAAAGCCGAAGATGTAGCGCTCTTCCTCACCAGCCGCCTCAAGCATACCAATCTGCTCGCCGATGTACTTGAAGCCTGTCAGTACTTCACGCAGTTCTACGCCGTACTTAGCGGAGATAGCCTTTGTAAGGTCGGTTGTTACGATAGTCTTGACAGCAACGGGGTTCTTGGGCATCTTGCCCATAGCGGTGCGCTCCTTGCAGATGTATTCGAGCAGAAGTGCGCCTGTTTCGTTACCCGAGAACAGAGCGTAGTCGCCCTTGCCATCGGGAACAGCGATACCTACACGGTCGCAGTCGGGGTCGGTTGCAAGCATAAGGTCGGGCTTTTCAACGTCGCAGAGCTTAAGTCCGAGTGCGAGTGCCTCACGGATTTCGGGGTTCGGATACGGACAGGTCGGGAAGTTTCCGTCGGGGTTCTCCTGTTCGGGAACAACCACTACATTGTCAATACCGATTTCCTTGAGGATACGGCGAACGGGCTTGTTGCCTGTGCCGTTAAGCGGAGAATATACAACCTTCAGACCGCTCTGTGCAACAAGGTCAAGGTGCAGAGCCTGTTCCTTAACCTTTGCAAGGTAAGCGTCGATAACCTCGTCGGGAATGTACTCAATCATTCCGTCAGCGACAGCCTTATCGAAATCAACAGACTTCACGCCGTCAAAAATGTCGATATTATTGATTCTTGCAAGAACTGCGTCAGCCGCCTCGTTGGTCATCTGACAGCCGTCTGCGCCATATACTTTATATCCGTTGTACTTTGCAGGATTGTGGGAAGCTGTTACGTTGATACCTGCTCCGCACTTGAGATGACGTACTGCGTAAGAGAGCATAGGTGTAGGCATAAGCTCCTTGTAAATCCACACCTTAACGCCGTTTGCCGCAAGCACCTCTGCGGCACTCCTGGAGAAGTAGTCAGCCTTGATACGGCTGTCATACGCAATTGCAACGCTCTTTTCAACGCCGCTTGTGAGTATGTATTCTGCCAGTCCCTGAGTAGCCTTCTTTACGGTGTAAACGTTCATACGGTTAGTACCCGCACCGATTACGCCACGAAGACCTGCTGTGCCGAACTCAAGCTCACGGTAGAAAGCGTCGTTCTTAGCGTCCTCATTCATAGCGGCAAGCTCCGCCTTAAGGTCGGGGTCAGCCACTGCCTTTTCAGACCAGAGTTCAAATAATTTCTGAATATCAGCCATAGTAATCCTCCTGTAAAGTATCAGCTTACGAAATCATCATAAATCAGCAAGCTGAAATATTTATTTAATTATACCACATCTGCCGCCGAAAATCAAGGGTTATAGCGTTATTTTGCTTGACAAAATTCAAGTTGTGCTATATAATGGTATTAGTGGTATTATTTTCTCAGGTCGGCAGTGTGCAATCTTAACTCTGATATGCCGCCCACATACCGCAGACCGCCTGTAGCTTATACAGGCTGTCAGATTTGGTTGGTAAACCGATATAGCAGAAACGAACTCCCTTCACGGAGGTTTTCGCTTACTGCATATCTTAAATTATTCTGTAATAAAGGAGCAGCTTATGAAAAAAAGAAAAATCCTCACCGCCATATTTTCTGCGATAACGGTACTCAGTATGCTGAGTGTTGCCGCTCTCGCTGAGCAAGCAGAGCCGTCCGTGCCAACGGAAAGTGCCGCTTCTTCCTCGGAAGCCGCTCCCTCTGAGCCGCCCGCCTCCGAGCCGACAACTTCGTCAATATCTTCAACTCCGTCAAGCTCGTCAAGCGAAGCACCTGCTTCCTCCAGTACGACATCTTCAAGTGCGGTATCATCATCTGCGCCGGCTTCGTCAAGTGCTTCGGCCTCTACGTCGTCTGGCACAACTTCTGAGCCTGTTTCTTCGTCAAGCACAAGCTCTACTTCGTCCAGTGCGGCTTCGTCATCTGCGCCTGCGTCATCTTCAAGTGCAGTAAGCAGTTCGAGCAGTTCAACCAGTTCAACCAGTTCTGCTGTTTCGAGTAGTTCAAGTAGTTCCAGCAGTGCAAGTAAACCTGCTTCTTCGTCCAGTGCGGTAAGCAGTTCAAGCACTTCCAGCAGTGCCAGCAAGCCAGCATCTTCTTCAAGCGTTTCCAAGCCGGCTTCTTCAAGCAGTAAGCCTGTTGCTTCATCTTCGTCAAGCAAACCAGTTGCTTCGTCGTCCAGCAAGCCTGTGGCATCCTCATCATCAAGCAAACCTGCTTCTTCAAGCGTGGTTTCAAGTAGTTCGAGCAGTTCAAGCGTTTCCAGTACTTCAAGTACTGCAGTTGAGGAGTCTGCTCCCGTAAGCTCGTCCGAAGTTTCCAGCAGTTCCACAATAGAAAGCACTGTTTCCTCCGTGGAAAGCAGTTCAAGCAAATCCAGCTCACAGGTAAGCTCGGCAAGCAGCTCGGTAGTCATTCCCGACTCCGAAACCCAGACCGACAAGCTGAAAGCGGCACTCCCGACAATCATCATAGTCGGAGCAGTTATTGTGGTTGCAGGCTTTGCGGCAGCATTCCTGTTCACGAAGTTCAAGAAATAATACATACAAAAGGGGCTGTTTCGCAACAGCCCCTGATTTTTATGACAATTTGATTTTAATATAATCAGCAATGATATCCACGCACTTTTCAAAGCCCAGCTCGCCGCTGTTAAGGCAAAGGTCGTAGTTTCTTGCATCGTTCCAATCTCTGCCTGTGTGCGATTTGTAGTACTGCGCCCTCTCCTTGTCGATGGAGTTTATCATCTTCTGTGCTTCCTTAGGGTCGGTAACACCCTTTACGTCAGCAACATTCTTAAGGCAAGCGTCGTTGTCGGCGTACACAAACACACGGACAACGTTCTTCATTCCCTTGAGGACAAAGTCTGCACAGCGACCGACAATTATGCACGAGCCTTCCTCGGCAAATTTCTTGATAGCCTCCGCCTGGAAGTTGAACAGATTTTCCTCGCTGGTGAACGCCTTCTTATCGGGAGAAACCATCTCTCCGCCGCCTGTGTAAACGCTTTTCTTCGAGAACAAGCCTGTTTTCGTCTTTTCGTCAGACTGCCCGAACAGAGCCTCATTAATTCCGCTGTCCTCGCTAGCACGCTTTATAAGCTCTCTGTCGAGGAACGGAATTTCAAGTCGCTCCGCCAGCATTTTACCGATAGTACGTCCTCCGCTGCCATAGCAGCGTGCAATTGTAATAACAAATTTTTCCATAACTATCTCCTGTTCTGAAAAAATATCCGCTGATTTGTGATATCACTGCCAATCAAAGCAAATCGTCAACCTGCAAGAGTGTGTCCTTCACGAAATCTGCGCCGTGCTCATCAAACTCCTCACGAGAGCCGAATCCGCACATCACCGCACAGCACTTTATCCCGAATCTGTGCGCACCCTCGATATCGTGCATTCTGTCGCCTACCATCAGGCATTCCTCAGGAGCTGCGCCCGTGTTGTCCAGCACAAGCTGAATAACCTCGTGCTTCTGCCCGATAGTGCCGTCAAGCGTGCTTGCGCCGACATAATCGAAATATTCCGCAATTCCGAAATGCTCTAAAATCCGCTCAGTGAAAGGTCTTGGCTTGCTTGTGGCAAGGCAGATTTTCTTTCCGCGCTTTTTCAGCTCGCAAAGCAACTGTTCAGCGCCTTCCATAAGCTCGTTTTCAAATATTCCACGGTCGGCGAAGTATTCTCGATACAGCCGGACGCCCTCTTTTGCCGTTTCATCGTCCATACCGAACCGCCCTTTAAAGCTGTCGGGCAGCGGCGGACCTATAAACGCCGCAAGCTCCTCACGGGGCGGCACGTCATACCCCAAGTGCTCCAATGCATATATCACCGAGTTTGTAATGCCGATATACGGATTGGTAAGCGTTCCGTCCAAATCAAAAAGCACCGTTGTAAACATATTACTCACCGAGATACGCTTTCTTCACCTGGTCGTTCTCCATAAGCTCCTTTGCGTCGCCCGAAAGGACAACCTTTCCTGTTTCGAGAACATACGCACGGTTTGCGATAGACAGTGCCTTTTTCGCATTCTGCTCAACCAGCAGCACTGTTGTGCCCGACTTGTTGATTTCAGTGATGATATTGAAAATCTCGCTTACATAAAGCGGAGAAAGACCCATACTCGGCTCGTCCATAAGGATAATGGAGGGCATAGACATCAGCGCTCTGCCCATTGCAAGCATCTGCTGCTCACCGCCCGACAGCGTGCCTGCCGCCTGCTTTCTGCGCTCCTTCAGACGAGGGAAACGCTCGTACACCATTTCCAGCGTATCAGCGATTTCCGCCTTGTTGTTTCTTGTATATGCGCCCAGCATAAGGTTTTCGTACACGCTAAGCTGTGCAAAGACACGTCTGCCCTCAGGCACGTGTGCCATACCCATTGACACAATCTTGTGTGCAGGGATTTTCGTGATATCCCTGCCGTGCAGTTTCACACTGCCCTGCTTTGCAGGAATAAGACCTGTTACTGTGTGCAGTGTTGTGGTTTTGCCTGCGCCATTCGCACCGATAAGAGCGATAATCTCGCCCTGTTCAACATTGAAGGATATACCCTTCAGTGCGTTTATCGCACCGTAGTATACTTCAAGGTTTTCTATTTCAAGCATTGCCATAACCGTCCCCCTTAATCGCCCAGATACGCTGTGATAACCTTCGGGTCGTTAAGCACCTTGCTTGTTTCGCCCTGTGCCAGCTCCTGTCCGAAGTTAAGCACGGTTACTTCCTCGCATATACCCGACACCAGCTTCATATCGTGTTCGATAAGCAGAATAGTCATATCGAACTTTTCACGCACAAAGCGGATTGTATCCATAAGCTCGGCGGTTTCGTTGGGGTTCATACCAGCCGCAGGCTCGTCAAGCAATAAAAGCTTCGGATTAGTTGCAAGCGCACGTGCAATCTCAAGCTTTCTCTGCTTACCGTAAGGGAGGTTAGACGCAAGTGCGTCCTTTTCCCCGTCAAGTGCAAACACTTTCAACAGCTCAGTCGCCTTTTCGTCCATCTGCTTTTCTTCCTTGAAATATCGGGGCAGACGGAGCACACCCTCAATCCAGGTGTATTTTGTCTGATTGTGAAGACCTGCTTTTACATTGTCAAGCACGCTCATATTCTTGAACAGACGAATGTTCTGGAATGTTCTTGCAACGCCGCTTTTGTTGATTTCCACAGGCGGCTTGCCTGCAATGTTCACGCCCTCAAGGAAGATACCGCCTGTTGTCGGCTTATACACGCCCGTCAGCATATTGAACACGGTAGTCTTACCTGCGCCGTTAGGGCCGATAAGTCCGTAAAGCTGACCCTTGTTTATTTTCATATTCAGCCCGTCAACGGCACGAAGTCCGCCGAACTGAATTGAAAGGTTCTTTACTTCAAGCATTACAGAGGAGTTACTCATTTTCCGACACCTCCTGCTTTACTTTCCTTATTGCCGTTCTTTTTGAATATAGCCTTGCACTTCTGTCCGAAGGGGCTTGCCGCAATACGCTCTCTGAGAGATACGCAGAACGGAGCATTGCTCCATATCATCATACCGATAAGCACTATTGCATAGATAAGCATACGATAGTCGCCCACACTGCGGAACAGCTCAGGCAGAGCATACAGAATGATTGTCGCAATAATCGAGCCACGCAGACTGCCAAGTCCGCCAAGCACCACAAATACCAGTATCAGAATAGACAGGTTGTAGTCAAACTTCTTCGACGCAAGCTGTGTAATGGAGTGCGAATAAAGACCGCCAGCCACACCAGCGATAGACGCAGACAGAACGAACGCCATAAGGCGGTATTTTGTCACGTTGATACCCACAGACTCAGCGGCAATGTAGTTGTCACGCACGGACATACACGCTCTGCCAGCCTTTGAGTCAATGAACATCATCAGTGCAAGCAGGCACACAAGCAGTACTGCAATAACTACCCACACGTTTGTGTCCTGTGGGGCTTTAATTCCGAGAGGACCAGCCATAATAGTACGCTTTGTTTCCTCGTCAACACCCTCAACAGCCTTTGCAACTGCAAAGTGAAGTCCGTCCTTGTCAGCCACAAGGTAGAAGTTGTTTGCAAGCGAACGCATAATTTCGCCGAAGCCCAGCGTTACGATAGCAAGATAGTCGCCACGCAGACGAAGCACAGGCACGCCGATTGCCACGCCCATAACCGCAGCGGCGATACCGCCCACGATAAGCGCAAGGGTAAATCTCAGCCAGCCCTGCGGGATAGCCTGCTGGAAAATCAGTGAAAACGCACCCGAAACATAAGCGCCCACGCACATAAATCCAGCGTGACCCAGCGACAGCTCGCCGAGTACGCCGACAGTAAGGTTAAGTGAAATCGAAAGGATAACGTAAATACCTATCGGAACGATAAGTCCTGAAATCTTGAAGGGCAGCACACCTGCACCCGACAGAATTCCGAACAGCACGAACAGTACGGCAGTTCCGATAAAGGTTATCATATTGTTTTTTGTTGTTTTCTTCATAATTTATACCTTCTCGGAAATTTTCTTGCCCATAATGCCAGTCGGGCGGACTACCAGTACTATAATCAGCACAAGGAACACAATTGCGTCCGAAAGCTGCTGTGAGATATATGCCTTTGAGAGAATTTCAATCAATCCCAGCAGTATGCCGCCAATCATTGCACCAGGGATACTGCCTATACCGCCGAATACCGCTGCAACGAACGCCTTGATACCAGGCATTGCACCCGAATACGGCGAAAGACCGGGATAACTTGAAAACATCAGCACGGAAGCCACGGCCGCAAGCGCCGAGCCAATCGCAAACGTAAGCGAAATAGTGCCGTTTACGTTAATTCCCATCAGCTTAGCCGCACCCATATCCTCTGAACACGCAAGCATTGCCTTTCCTGCCTTTGTCTTGTTGATGAACAGCGTAAGGCAAGCCATAATGATTACCGATACCACAATTGCCACAAACGTTTCCATCTTTATGGTAAGCGCAGGCGATAAATCCGCATAGGGTGTATTCTCGGGGGCTGTAAAGAAATACGGAGCGTGACCCTCATACACCAGCAGGAATGGCGGTGCACCCGAAACCACAGATGTGAAGTTTCTCGTTTCCGAGCCCAACCCCAGCAGTGCAATGTTCTGCAGCAGATAGCTTACGCCGATTGCCGTGATAAGCACCGCAAGCGGAGTTGTTCCACGCAGGGGCTTATACGCAATTTTTTCCACTACAACACCGATAAGTGTGCACACCACAATGCCTATTATGACCGCAAGCCACACAGGACACCACATAGTGGACATCGCCAGAAATACAACATATCCGCCTGCCATAATGATATCGCCGTGTGCAAAGTTCAGCATTTTTGCAATGCCGTAAACCATTGTATAGCCCAGTGCGATAAGTGCGTATATGCTGCCAAGACTCAGTCCGTTTACCAGATATGAAAGAAAGCTCAGCATAAAAATTTTCCTTTCGGGATTTTTTCCTGAAATCTGCCGTTTCTCTTGAAATTTGTGAACCTCAAGGGCAGTTCTGAAAGCCGCCATAACCGTTGTTTTCCGTGTTATGAAGGCTTTCAGAACCAACCTCAAAATAGCGGAAATCCGTACAAGAGAATACTCCCTTGTACGGTCCGCTTATTATTCAGTTAGTTATAGTCAGAGCTTACGCCTCAACGTAAGAACCTACGCCGTCGGTTACCTTAATCTGCATAACCTTGGGAGCCTTTGTAGGTTCGCCGTCTTCGCCCCATGTAGTCTTACCTGTTACACCGTCAAACTCGATCTCAGTCATAACGCCCTTGATTGCGTCGCAGATTTCAGATGCAGACTTGGAAGCGTCGTTAACGCCAGCCTTTTCAAGCGCTGCCTTGATGATGTAAACAGCGTCGTAGCCGTCAGCTGCGAACTGGATAGGTGTTACACCCTCAAACTTTGCTGTGTAAGCGTTTGTGAATGCTACAGACTTAGCCTCAGGAGAAGTAGAAGCATAAGGAGTCATAACGTAAACATCCTGTGCAAGAGCTACCTTGTCGCCGAGCTGGTCGATAAGACCGTCAAGGCCGTCGCCGCCGAATACAGGGATATCAAGCTTGCCTTCAGCCTGCTGGAGGATAAGGGAAGCTTCCTGATAGTAGATAGGCAGGAACAGAAGCTCTGCACCGCTCTGCTTGATCTTCTCAATCTGTACGGAGAAGTCAGTTGCGTTGTCAGATGTGAAGGACTGTTCAGAAACGATCTCGAGACCTCTTGCAGTTGCCTGCTTCTTGAAGCCCTCGAGGATACCTGTTGAATAGTCGATAGAGCTGTCGTAGATAACGCCGATCTTCTTGCCGAGGTTAGCGTCAGCGATGTAGTCAGCCGCAATCATACCCTGGCCAGGGTCAGTAAAGCATACACGGAAGCAGTTGTCGCCTGCTGTGATGCAGTCAATTGCAGAACCGGAAGGAGTGATAAGGAACATATTGTCCTTAGCAGCCTCTGCGGAAACTGCGATGCAAGGACCGGATGTTACTGTACCAACGAGAATCTTTGCGCCGTTATCCTTGATTGTGTTGTAAGCGTTAACGGACTTTTCGGGATCGTGCTCGTCATCCTGGAAATCAAGCTTGAGAGTCATACCGTTTACGCCGCCTGCTGCGTTGATTTCGTCAACTGCAAGCTGGATACCGTTTCTTACAGCGATGCCGTATACTGCTGCGTCGCCTGTTACAGGACCGATACCGCCCAGTACGAGGGTGTTGCTGTCGCCGCCCTGAGCCGCACCGTTATCACAGCCGGCAACTGTTGCCGCCATTACAGCTGCTGCAGAAACAGCCATAAGGCTCTTGAAAAACTTCTTCATTTGTTTGTCTTCCTTTCTTTTTGCGGAACGCTTTCATACGTTTCCGCTTCTGCTTACGGGATTTCGTCAAACGTCCCTTCTCAGGAAACATCTTTATCTGATCCCGTTTTAAACTTGCAAATTTAATATATCAAAAAATTCAAAATCTGTCAAGAACAAAACCTAACAATTTAAAAAGACGAAGCTTGATTTTTTATGCAGATTGCACAAAAACACACTCAAATCAAGCAATTTCCAGAAAAAAGTTCCGTCGGCTTCGGCGGAACTCTGTCTGTTTTTTCCTTAAGCTTATGAAAGTTTTGTTTTGCAAAAATTCAAAACAAAGGTAAAATCCTTGCCTTACCTGTCAGGAATTGAGATACGACTTCACCAGCACCTGCAGAAGTTCATCACGGTCGATATGACGGATAAGACCTCTTGCGTTGTTGAACGTAGTAATATATGTAGGGTCCTCAGAGAGAATATACCCTACCAGCTGATTTATGGGATTGTAACCCTTCTGCTTCAGCGCATCGTAGACAGTGGTGAGAATTTCCTTCATCTCATCTTCTCTGTCCTCGTGAACCGAAAACGTCATAGTTTTGTCCAGCATATTATCAAACCCTTTCCGAAAAAGCCACGGAAGCACCGCATCCTGCACAGCCCCGACGCGCTTTTTAAAATATCCCGCCAAAACTTGTTCAGCGGGTTCCCCGTAGAGAAAAGCATTTTCACACTATTCCCTGATTTTATTATACATAATTTTTTCCAAAAAAACAAGACTAATCACCTAATTTGCTTTATCCGATTATCAAAATCTATCTTTATCACAAAATTATTCCTTTTATTTTGTACACATCAAACAAAATCAACCGTATAAAATTTACATATTTATAAAATTTGCTAAAACACTTGTAATATAGGAAAAAATGTGTTATAATTAGATAAATCATTAAATTTAATTCAGGGCAGTCTGCCCTGACACACTATAGGGGGTATCTGACAATGGCAGCAGGAGAAGGCGGATTCAGCACGCAAATCAACGGCTTCAATAAAAATGAGGTTACAGAATACATAGGCAAAATCAGCAAGGAAAAGCTTGGATTGCAGAACGAGCTCAACGAAGCTGAAACCAAGATAAAGGCAGCTGAAAAACGTGCCGAAGACGCAGAAAAGAAGGTTGAAGAACTGAAGGCAGACTGCGACAAGCAGATTGCCGACCTTAACGCACAGGTTAAGGAAGAACGCAGAAAATCAGAAGAATACATAAATCAGATTGACGACCTCAAGCGTAAGCTTAAAAACGGCGGCGGCATCAAGGAATCTGACGAAATTATCAGCGAGGCAAAGCGCAAGGCACAGCAGATCATCGAAGAGGCAAAGCGTGGAATTTCGGGTGCGGCAAGCACTGCAAAGGCGGCAGTGGATACAACTGCTCTTATGAATGCACTTCGTGGACTGCAGAGCACAGTATCCGCTGAACTGCAGAAGTTCGGTGCAAAGGCCGGCGAAATCCTGAACACATCCTTCGGGGACGGAAAGGCTGATGAGCCTGCTGGTTCTATGAGTTCAGACGACGGATTTTTCGCATCTATGGATGACGCATCTGCAGAGTCAGACTTTGGTATGTCCGGCGGCAATGATGTAGCAGAGGTAAAGCCTCTCGCAGACCCTGAATTACCCAAGAACGAAATGGATGATAATTTTGCAAGCGAACTGCTTGCCCAGAGTGTGCCTGACCCC
>JAZQBH010000004.1:0-3226 GCA_045545655.1 Oscillospiraceae bacterium | reverse complement strand
CCTGTTCCGAACTCCATATCAACGTAATCATCAGCGATTACAGGGATTTCTCTGTCGGTAAGGGGGAGTTTCAGCATCTTGCCGACAAGGTTAGTGTAACGCTCGTCGTTGGGGTTTACTGCAACAGCAGTATCGCCAAGGAGTGTTTCAGGACGTGTTGTTGCTACTTCAACATATCCGTTTCCATCTGCAAACGGATATCTGATGTGCCAGAAAAATCCATCCTGTTCCTCATACTCGCACTCAATATCGGAAATAGAGGTCTTACAGTTGGGGCACCAGTTTATCATACGCTTTCCGTGGTAGATAAGTCCCTTGTTGTAAAGGTCGATAAACACCTTCTGAACAGCCTCGGAGCAGCCCTCGTCAAGAGTGAAACGCTCACGTGCCCAGTCACAGGAAGCGCCGAGCTTTCTCTGCTGCTGGTTAATTCTGCCGCCGTACTCACGCTTCCAGTCCCAAGCACGCTCAAGGAAGCCGTCACGGCCGATGTCGTCCTTTGTAACGCCCTCTTCCTTCATCTTTGCAACAATCTTTGCCTCAGTTGCAATGGAAGCGTGGTCCGTGCCAGGGAGCCACAACGCAGAGTAGCCCTGCATTCTTCTCCAGCGGATAAGGATATCCTGCAGAGTGCAGTCCATAGCGTGACCCATATGCAACTGACCAGTGATGTTTGGCGGCGGCATTACGATAGTGTAGGGCTTCTTTTCAGGGTCAATGGGTGCGTGGAAATAGCCAGCGTCCTCCCAGTATTTGTAAAGTCTGTCCTCGAAGTCCTTCGGGGAGTAGGTTTTTTCAAGTTCTTTTCTCATTGTTATGTCCTCTCTTTTATCTTCAACGTATTTACAATCTCCTCTGACGGAGTAACAAAAAGCGTTTTATTGTTGGTGAATATCACCATACCAGGCTTTGAGCCAGCAGGCTTTTTCACGAACTTCACCGCTGTATAATCCACAGCCACACCAGAGCCGCTTCTGCCCTTGGAGTAAAATGCCGCCAGCTGTGCCGCCTCGAACAAGGTCTGTTCGGGAAGGGGCTGTCCGTTGGTTTTCACTATAACGTGAGAGCCAGCGATATTCTGCGTATGCAGCCATATATCCGTTGCTTTTGCGGTTTTCAGCGTAAGCAGGTCGTTCTGACGGTTGTTCTTGCCTACAAGAATTTCAAAGCCGTCCGTAGAGCGGAATTTCATAGGCTCTGACAGCTTTCGCTTAGGCTCGTCGCCCTTGGAATTACCTCGGATATAGCCCTGTTCACGCAGTTCACGGCGGATTTCCGACAGCTCGGAGTCGTTTTCAGTACGCTGAACGCAGTCCAGCACGCTGTCGAGATACTTCAGCTCGTCCGTTCCCTTCTGGATAAGTTCTTTCAGCTTTTCCTCTGCGGTGCAGAGCTTGCGATACTCGGAATAGTACTTCTGTGCATTCTGCGCTGGGGTAAGCCTTGCATCAAGCTTGATTTCACGGGGTTCGCCAGTGTAGAAATCCTCCAGAGTGCAGGCGGTCATTCCCTTTTCAAGGCGGTAGATGTTCGCATTAAGAAGGTCGCCGCAGACTCGGAAATGCTCACGTTCCGAGCATTCAGCAAGCTCTTTCTTCTGAATTTCCAGCTTTCGTGCGACTCGCTCGAATGAGGTGTTCAGCGTTTTCAGCAAATCACGTGAACGCTGTTTCATTCGGTCGTTCGTTGCCGCCGCACCGAAAAAGCTGTCAAGCAGTTCGTTTGCGGTATCAAAGAACTTTTTCTGATATACAGAGCCATACTGCATTACGTCTGTAAAGCAGATGTCACGCTTGCCCAGTTCCTCACAGGTGAGCAAGGTGTACTTCGCAGAGCCGTCAATCAGCGACGATTTTGCTTTTTCAAGGAACTCGCAAAGCCGCTCTGCCGCCATTGCGTTAAGCTCGCCGCACGGGATATCCGTATCCCCTGCCGCATAGAATGCCGCCTCACGGGCAAACACGGGGGAAATTCCCTCAAGAATATCGGGCAACGCTTTCGCAAGCCTGTCCGTCCTTTGCTGAAGCAGTTTCACCACCTGCTGCGGCTGAACTTCAAGAATATTCAATCGTTCGGTGCGTGGCGGTGTTTCATATACGATATTCGGCAGTACCCTGCGTATTCCCAGAACCTCGTCAGCCACACGCTTAACGCTGTCCACCACTCTACCGTCACGTACAAGAATAATGTTGCTGTGCCGCCCCATTATTTCGCAGATGAGAGTGTTTGTAACAAGGTCGCCGATTTCGTTTACACATTCAAAATCAAAATACAGAATACGTTCAAGTCCGTCCTGACGTATTCCCACCAGCTTTCCGTTCGAGAGATGCTTTCTCATAAGCATACAGAACATAGGCGGTGAGGACGGATTATCGAAATCCGCTTTCGTGAGGTTTACCCTCGCCGAAGTGCCGTTAGCCGAAAAAACCAGCTTTCTTGGAGTTCTGTCAGCAGAACCCAGCATTCTCAGCGACACCACCAGTTCCTCTCTTGATGGCTGATATATCTTGTCCACCCTTGCGCCGACAAGTGCGGATAATTCTTGTTTTACACAATGAAGCAATGCTCCGTCAAGCGACAACTAATCCGCCTCCTGTCAAGGTTAATCCCAAGTTCAGATGTATCTGCAAGGGTCGGCTTCACATTCTGCACTGAATACAGGCACAGACGAGAGCCTTTCTGTTATCATTTTAGCCAATCGGTGAGCCGCAGACTTCTCCGTGCCGAAGTGACCTGCGTCAACAAGCGTAATTCCGCAGTTTTCAGCCTCAATCCAGAAGTTGTGCTTGATATCTCCCGATATGACAGCGTCTATGTGGTTTTCACGTGCGTATTCCATAACGTCACGGTCAAGTCCCGCACCACAGCACAGCGCAATGCGCTTTATTGTTCGCTTTGTGCGGCTGAACCGCACACCGTCAAGCATAAGCTGTTCTTTGCAGTATTCCGCAAGACTTTCGGGCGTGTAGGCAAGTCCCACACTGCACACAATTCCAAAGCCGTCGTGGAATTTTTCAAGCTGAGGAACGCCAGCGTCAGTGAAATCAAGCAGTTCTGCAAGAGTTTCGTTCACGCCGTTTTCAGCTTTGTCAAAGTTAGTGTGCATTGCTATTACAGCGATATTTTTCCTCAGCAGAGAGGCTACCACGTTCCATTCGGGAATACGCTTAAGCCCATCGAAGATAACAGGGTGATGCGAGACAATCACGTTTGCCTCCTTCTCCTC
>JAZQBH010000003.1:0-3411 GCA_045545655.1 Oscillospiraceae bacterium | reverse complement strand
GGTACAGGTGTTATCGCAGGCGGCCCTGTTCGTGCGGTAATCGAGCTTGCGGGTATCAAGAATATCCGTACAAAGTCGCTCCGCTCCAACAACCCCTGCAACGTAGTAAGAGCAACAATGGCTGGTCTTACTGCACTTCGTACAGCAGAGCAGGTTGCAGCACTCAGAGGCAAGTCCGTTAAAGAGCTTTAATAGGAGGAATTGTAATGGCACAGCTTAAGATTACTCTTGTACGCTCTTTGAACAGCTGCAAGAAAAACCAGATTGCTACTGCAGAGTCACTCGGACTTCGCAAGATTAACTCTGTTACTCTTCAGCCCGATAACGACGCTACAAAGGGCAAGATCAAGACAATCGCTCACCTTGTAAAGGTTGAGAATGCCTGATTATTCAGGATTTACGAAAACACAATTGGGGGTGTAAAGCACTATGAAGCTTCACGAATTACAGCCTGCTGCAGGTTCGGTTAAAGACGTAAAGCGTGTAGGACGCGGCCACGGTTCTGGTCTTGGTAAGACCGCAGGTAAGGGTCACAAGGGTCAGAAGGCACGTTCCGGCGGTTCTATCAGACCGGGCTTTGAAGGCGGTCAGATGCCGCTTCAGAGAAGAATTCCTAAGCGCGGCTTCAATAACATCTTTGCAAAGGAATATGCAGAGGTTAACGTATCCGTACTCAACGCTAGATTTGAGGACGGCGCTGTGGTTGACGCACAGGCACTTATCGCTTCCGGCGCAATCAAGGACGCTAAGGACGGAATCAAGGTTCTCGGCAACGGCGACATCACTAAGAAACTCACTGTAAAGGCTGCTAAGTTTACAGCATCCGCTCAGGAAAAAATTGAAAAGGCAGGCGGAAAGGCTGAGGTGATGTAATGAACGGAATGGTTAAAGTCTTGAGAAATGCGTGGGTTGACAAACAGCTTCGCAACAAGATTTTGTACACACTGTTTATTATCGTCTTATTCCGTTTGGGTTCCTGCATCTTCGTTCCGTTCCTGGATAACGAAGCAATTACCACGATGATTTCGGGTGCGTCACTGCTCAACTATCTCGATACGATGACGGGCGGCGCACTTGGACAGGGCACGCTGCTGGCTATGTCGATTACGCCTTATATCAATGCGTCAATCATTATCCAGCTGCTGACCGTAGCTATTCCCCCTCTTGAACGCCTCAGCAAAGAAGGCGAAGAGGGCAGGAAAAAGCTTAATATGATTACCAAGTTCACATCTCTTGGTATCGCAATCTTACAGGCAACAACCTTCTACTTCACACTGAGAAACGGCACACAGGACTCCACCGGAGCACATATTCCGATTCTCAAGTTCGGCGATGTGATGTCAGGCGACGGTGCTTCGTTTGAAGTTATCCTCTCGGCTATCACAATCATCGGCTGTTTTGTAGCTGGTGCGTCTGTAATCATCTGGCTTGGCGACAGAATTAACGAAAATGGTATCGGCAACGGTATTTCAATGATTCTGTTTGCAGGAATTATGGCACGTTTGCCCGAAACCATCTCGACATTTATTGCACTGTGCAAGTCGGATATGAAGAACATCATCTTCGTTTGCGTGGTTGCAATTGTGTTTGCGGCTATGATCTGGTTCGTAATTTATATGACCAACGCAGAGCGCAGAATTCCTATTCAGTACGCAAAGCGTGTTGTAGGCCGCAAGATGTACGGCGGACAGTCAACTCATATTCCGATTAAGGTTGCAATGAGCGGCGTAATGCCCATCATCTTTGCAATGTCGATTATGAGCCTTCCTCAGACGATTTTGTACTTCTTCCACATCAACGGTGACGGCACAAGCGGTCATACGTTCTGGGAGGGTGTGGCGAGATTCTTCGGAACTACCTCGCCTGGATATGCGGCAATCTACTTCGTGTTGATTGTCCTGTTCAACTACTTCTATGTATCAATCACTTATAATCCTATTGAAATTGCGAATAATCTGAAGAAGAACAACGGTGCAATCCCTGGTTACAGACCTGGTAAGCCCACATCTGATTTCATTTACAATTCGCTCAATAAGGTAACACTTATCGGTGCGCTCTTCCTTGGCGTTATAGCAATCCTTCCGATTGCTCTTTCGTGGATTAACCCGAACTTCTCGCAGCTTTCGCTGGGCGGTACATCAATGCTGATTATCGTAGGCGTTGCGCTTGAAACAGTTCGTTCTCTCGAAAGCCAGATGATGATGCGTCACCACCCAGGTTTCCTCGACTAACAGGATTTGGAATTATCGGGTTTCCGATAATTCCGACTCTCTGAGCGGCAGACCCGCTCGGAATTTGACGGCTTTACTATTGTAAGGAATACAGGAGGACACATTATGAATATGATATTTCTCGGCGCACCGGGCGCTGGCAAGGGCACACAGGCTGAGGTTGTCTGCAAGGAGCTGAACATTCCTGCTATTTCAACAGGAAATATGCTTCGTGAGGCAGTTAAGAACGGCACTGAACAGGGCCTTGCAGCAAAGAAGTATATGGACGAGGGCGCACTTGTTCCTGATGAAGTTGTTATCGGCATTCTCAAGGAGAGAATTGCTCAGCCCGACGCGGCAAACGGCTTTATCCTTGATGGTTTTCCAAGAACCGTGCCTCAGGCAGAAGCGCTTGACGCAATGGGCGTTCAGATTGACAAGGTTATTGAAATCGACGTTTCTGACGAAGCAATCACAGCCCGTATGAGCGGCAGACGTGTTTGCGAGGGCTGCGGAAATTCCTACCACGTAGAGTTCAAGCCGACAAAGGTTGAGGGTGTGTGCGATGCGTGCGGCGCTAAGGTTGTTCAGCGTGCTGACGACAAGCCCGAAACAGTTATCTCACGCTTAAAGACCTATCACGAAAAAACAGAGCCGCTGAAGGAATACTATGCGGCAAAGGGCAAGCTGGTGTCCGTTCAGGGTCAGAATGAGATTGAAGAAACCTCACGTCTTACTCTTGCGGCTATCAGAGGCTAAGACCCATTAGAAAGGAATTTCAGATGATTCCGATTAAAAGTCCGACAGAGCTTAAAGCTATGATGAAGGCAGGCGAGCTTGCCGCACAGGCGCTTGCGCTTGCTGGCAAGAATGCTGTTGAAGGCATTTCAACTTACGAGCTTGACAGAATTGTTGACGAGTTCATAAGGTCTAAGGGCGGGCATTGTCCGTGTTTTAAATACGGCGGCTTCCCCGGGCACAACTGCTATTCAATAAATGAGGAGCTTATCCACGGTATTCCCGATAAAAAGAGAGTACTCAAAGAGGGCGACATCATTTCCTGCGATATTGTGGCAGAGCTTGACGGGTTTATGGGCGACAACACAAAGACATTCAAAGTCGGAAAGGTTTCCGACGAAGCAGAACGGTTAATGAAATACACCGAAGAAGCGCTCTACAAGGGAATAGCACAGGCAGTTGC
>JAZQBH010000002.1:0-4224 GCA_045545655.1 Oscillospiraceae bacterium | reverse complement strand
GGCTACCATTGTGGTAACCTCGTCGGGAGCGGCAACAATCTTGAAATTATAGCCGTTATCCGCTGTTTCGCTGTCGGACATAAGCTTTGTAAGACCCATTGCTGTCGGGCCTTTAAGTGCTACGATATTCATTTCAACGGGAGCAACGGGTTCTGCGGCAGGCTGTGACGAGGTATTGTCAGTGCTTTCTGTGCTGCTCTCGCCGGAAGATGTTACATCAGATGTTTCAGACGAAGACTCTGAGCCTGTGCTGTCAGAAGTATTGCTGTCTGCGGAATTTGTGCAGGCGGTAAGACCTGTCACGCAAAGCATTGCGGCAAGTACGCCCGTGAGAATTTTTTTCATTTTCATATTTTTTCACCTTTCTTTTGGTTCGTTTGTCTTTTTGGAATATACCGCTTTGGAGGTCACTCCGCTTAGTCTGCCCAATTTTCCCGAAAGGGCAGAAATCTTATCATCGGGGGCGTCTACAACAACGCTTATGATGTTCACGCCACGCTCGTGATACGGAACACCCATTCGCCCTCTGATATATTTTGCATATTCCTGTAACAGCGAATTAACGCTGTTTATGGATTGCACCGAATCGCTGTCGATAATCATTGAAATTATCGCAACACGAGTTTCATTTTCCATAGCAGTACCCTCAAAAAAGAAAAACGTCTGAGTGAGCCTCAGACGCAGCAACAAACAGGCAGATATTTATCCGCCCCGGTAATTTCAGATGTTGTCGGTCTTTCGGCTCATAATTATTTACCGTCAGAATAAATCGGAACTCACATTCCATCGGCTTTGCCTTTGGTCTGGGGGAAACGGCGCCTGTTTCCTTGTTCCAGTTGTATTATACTATTTTTACAGTGATTTGTCAAGAGGGGGGGAACAAAAAAACGTGCAGAGCCGTAGCAAGCTTTGCACGTTTTTTTCATATCTCGGGGTAAGATAATCGCCCCAACCATAGATAGCGTTATCCATAAACATAATAGATAAGGCTTTTTTAATTACACAGTATGCGTAAAGCTGAAATTGAGGCGTGCCTTCACTAATTAAAAAAGCATTTATCTCATAGGTGACAATTTATTCAAAAATTCTTCTAGAGAATCTGCTATAACTTCCACCTTATCACAGTCGTAATCTACACAAACTATTACCCCTGTATCGACTTCCATACACAACGCTAAATCCATACTGCTATATATACCCATATCAATATACTTCTTTGCATTTATCTCAAAGATACATTTTCTTAATTCTTGTAAAATATCTATACAGTCACTTATAGCATTTAAATGTACACTTTCTCCATTATAAAATCCTTGAAGTTGCAAAAAATAGTACGAATTGTAAAATTCTTTCGCAGCATCAGGTAATACTAATTCCAATTCATCCTCTAACTCTGAAAATTTTGTTTCTATGTCCTTTTCCTTGAACATCCACTGAATATAATCCTCATCATTCACTTCACCATACCACAATGAAGATTTTTCATCTTCATCATACGGAACAACAGGATAGGTCCCCATATAGTTTTTATAGCATTCAAAATACTTACTTAAATAGCTTTTTAAGCATTCTTTAATCATTGATTATCCTCCATCAACTTCAAGTTATTCTTTTTTCCATACCAAATAAAGAAAATTTAATCAATTTCACCAAGCAAGCGGAGCACATTCAAACCAAGAATGTTTTCACGCTCTTGTTCAGTGAGCGGCAATCTGGAAAAACGTTCAAGTTCTTCCTTTGCGCCCCACATCGGGTAGTCAGTTCCCCACAGGACACGCTCTGTTCCTATTCTTCTGATAAGCTCAGCGGCGTGTTCAGGCTCAATTGCATAAAGCGTGCTGGAGCAATCTGCATAAACTCCGCTGTGCTCAAGCAACTCCACTCCCCTGTCCCACATTGTCCAGCCGCAGAGATGTGCGCCTATCGCCTTTAACTTCGGGAATTTCTCCACAACTTTCAGCAACCTTTCGGGAGCGGAATAATCTTGTCGTGGGTCGCCGATATGGAAAAGAATAGGTAAGCCATTTTCTTCCGCTAACTCGTAAATCGGAAAAGCCTTTTCATCATCAAGATTAAACCGCTGAAAATCTGGGTGAAGCTTAATTCCACGCAGACCAAGCTCTTTCATTCTCGCAACCTCGCCCGATATATCCGCATAGTCGGGGTGAAGCGTGCCGAATCCGATAAGTCTGTCGGGGTATTCCTCCACACTTCTTGCAATAAAGTTGTTAATGGACTGCACTTGTTCGGGCACAGTTGCAACCGACTGCACCAGAAAGCGTGATACGCCTGCCTCGTCGCCTGCTTGGATAAGTCCCGATACAGTGCCGTTCATAGAAACACTGATATTGTAAAACTGTTCTATTCCCTTGACAGCGTTTTCGGCTATCTTTTCAGGGTAAATATGTGCGTGTGCGTCAATTATCATTTAATTCAGCCTCTTTTTCAAATACTGTTTTTTTCTTTATTCTGTTCCAGATTACTGAGTAGCAGAAAATGTGGACAATCAGCGTAATACTCCACGTAATCGGATAAGACAGATAAACGGTTCTTATATTGTGGAATGCGGGAATCTGGAAAACGGTAGCAATCCACAGCAGACGTAATCCGCAGCCGCCGCACAACGATACTATCATCGGCATTACGGAATAGCCCAAGCCCCTTAGCATTCCGACCATTACGTCCATCATTCCGTTGAGTGAATAGACGGTGCATATAAGGGACATACGGACAAGTCCTGCTTCGATTACTTCGGGCTTGTCGGAGATAATCCCAAGCAGAGGTCTTCCGCACAGATATGCAGACCAGCCGAAAATCAGTCCCGTTACTGTAACACAGGCAAGCGAACACACAAGTATCTTAGGCACACGGTCATAACGTTTCGCACCCATATTCTGTCCCGTAAAGGATATTGCCGCCTGAGCAAAGCTGTTCATTGCCTGATAGACAAAGCGTTCGATAGTCTGAGAAGCGGTGTTTCCTGCAATAATAGTATCGCCGAATAAGTTTACAGATGACTGAAGCACTACATTTGAAAACGCAAAAAGCATACTCTGAAATCCTGCAGGAAGTCCCACACGAACAATATCAAGAACCACCCGCTTGTTTATATGCAGTTTTTTAGGATCAAGGCGTACTCCGCTGTTGTCTTTCATAAGACAGATTACTACAAGCACTGCCGATACTGCCTGCGAAATAACAGTAGCCCACGCAACACCCTCGATACCCATACCGAAAGCAACAACGAACAGCAGGTTCATCAGCAGATTCATTACGCCAGCCGAAAACAGGAAATAAAGCGGTCGTCTTGTGTCGCCGATTGAACGGAGAATTGCCGCACCGAAATTGTAAATCATATTACACGGCATTGTAATGAAATAAATGCGCAGATACTTTGTAGACAGAGGGAGAAGCGTTTCGGTCGCATTCATCAGAATCAGCACCTTCGGCGCAAGGAAAATGCCTATCACCATAATCACACAGCCGCTTATCAGCGACAGCGTCATTGCCGTGTGAACTATCTCGCTGATATCGTGTTTTGAATCTCCGCCGTGCGCCCTTGCGGCAACAACGTTCACACCCACAGAAAGACCGATAAAAAGCGTTACAAGAACATTGATAAGCGAGGAGGTAGACCCTGCCGCACCCATTGCTTCTTCGCTTACAAATCTTCCAAGCACAACCACGTCAGTTGCGTTGAACAGCAGCTGCAATATTCCCGAAGCCATAAGCGGCAAAGAAAACATCAGCATTTTCTTTAAAATAGAGCCTTCGGTCATATCCATTGCATAACTTCTAGCCAAGATAATCATCCCTTTATAATATAATTACAATAATTATATCACACGTTTTAACTTTTTTCAATGGTAGACATTTGTGAAAAAACAACAAAAATATAATCTCTTTTTGGTAATTATCCCAAAGCAAAAGCACACCCCACACAACAGATGGTGTGGGGCGGTTGAGTGTATGTTGATTTTTGAAATTATTTATACAATCTGCGAATCATATTGTTGAACTTGTTAGCATACTTCACGGGGATATCGTGGTTTCAACGCTCCCAGATACGGCATTCACATCGGGGATTGATTTCGGACATACGCAGTACGCTGTCACGCACCTGCTGCTGTTCTTTGCCGCCTGCGAGTGCAATCACAGGGATTTTAACGTCTGCAAACTGCGGCACGCTTTCAAGGGTAATGACATTGTAGACTATATTGCGTG
>JAZQBH010000001.1:0-4822 GCA_045545655.1 Oscillospiraceae bacterium | reverse complement strand
CCTCTGTTTTAACATCTCCAAGTGCCTCAACTTCTGCAAACTCGTTGATGTTTCCGTTACTGTCTGTAAAACCGTAATATTCCAGTACATCAAAGGGATTTTCGCAAAAGTGCATACCACTATCGCAAACTTCTGCTTTTTCTTCCTCGAAAACTGTATTTTCCGAGTACTGTTTGCCTCTGCAAATCAATCCTTTATTAAAACCCTTATAACCCTTCATTCCCACTTGACATTTTCCTTTCTTCGTGGTATAATACCACTGAACAGTTATTTCTTTGCCGCTTTGTGAGTGCCAGCTCACGGGCGGCTTATTTTTTTGGTAGTTTCGGTCACCAGCTTATTTATTACATCTTTTCGTTTGTCCTCAGGTAATTGACTGCATATATTAAGCATAAGCGACACCTCGCTAATTTCCTTGATAGTCACATTATGTATCTCTCCATAGCTGAAATTACTGCCATCAGCAAGCATTTGTACAAAGTGGTTAACCGCAACAGCCAATTCACAGAGCAATTCTCTGCTTGAGCCACTCATTACAAGCGTTTCACCGTCAATTTTTATCATTTCCCTCACTCCTTCCCGAACTCACTGCTCACAGGTGCGGCGAGTAATGCTGTCCCTGCTCCTATAAGCCCTGTGACTATGCTATCCTTAACGGAGATATCTCCACACTCCAGAGCCCCGACGGCTCCGGCCATAAGTAACAGACCAGCTAAGAGCATAATCCCCGAAAGGATATCCCTGATTTTATGTTTCATTTTTATCCTCCTGTTCTTTCATAATCGCTCTGAGTACATCAAGGACCAGCTTCTGATTTTCGGGGGATAAATGCCTGAAATCATCAATAAGCCGATTTACAACTTCATTATCCATAACTCACACCTCAATTCTGTTTTCACGTTCGAAACGTTTCTTTTTTTCTTCGGCAAGCTGTGCCTTTGTCTTGAAGAATGGGCAAGGCTTTCGCCCGAAGTTGTTGTTTCTGAGTATTGTGCATTCACCGTTGGAACAACCAAAACAAATCTGGTTATCGCATTTGGGAAAACTCTTGTTTGTGCTCATCATTTCTCATCCTCCATTGCTTTAAGTTTCTTCCAGCGGCGCTCAAGGTTTTCGATATCAAGTCCCCACGCTTCGTAGGCGACCTCTGTGTTTACTCTCGCCGCATTCCAAATGGGCGTCTTGCGTTCGTTTATAAGCTCCCACGCCTTCTTTTTGAGCTTGCTCACAGTATGCGAGCCGATTTTACCGAACAACTCATAAATATCAGTGTTCGTGAGTTCTGTGCGCTCGTAATACAAGCGTAACGCTGTTTCAAGCGATGTAATCTGCGGTATACGCACGTTAATTGTTGATGTTGCCATAGTGTGTACCTCCTACTGCAAAAACTTGTTTACAAAGTATGTCTGGCCCTTGCCTGTTACCTTCGTTGTGCGGTTTATTCTGACAGAGCCGTCGGGATTGTTCACTGTGCTTTCCTTAACCTCAAACAGCCCCATTTCCATCGCTCTCTGTGTGGGCATATTGTGAGATGTGCCGCCCTTCATCAGATAGCCTTCCTGTCGCAACTGCTCAAATAAGCGTTTCTGTCCTGTTGCAATGCCGTTCTGTTTGAGTATCTTCGCAAGGTCGCCAATGAGGATTGATGTCTTTGCAGTTTCGACTGCCTGTGCGAAAAGCACCTTGGGCTTGTCCTGTTCGACCTTATTTTCCAGCTCTATACGCTTTTCCTTTTCTTCTTTCAGCTTTGTTGCAAGCTGAATAAGAAAATCGGGAGAAGTCAATGCCTGTTCCAGCGTATTGTCTGTCATATAAGCACCGTGCTTACGGATTGTGGGGAGAACTTCATCAAACACCCAATGCTCAAACTGCTCTGCCGCGGGGAGTTTACTGTGGGTGATAAGGCGGTAGACGTCACCTTCTGTAATGAACTTTGTATTCTGAACTCCTCCCGCTGAAGGGGTCGGTAAAACGCAGACCCCTTTGCAGTGAGCAGAAATTGCGTCTGCGGGTCTTGCATAACCGAGTGCCCTTGCAATGTCTGAACCACAGAACAGCACCTTGCCGTTCTTCTCAATGGTTCGGATATCTCCGAACTCCTCGTTCTTAAAAATCACTAATTCGTTCATTAAATTTCCTCCTTCAAAGCGTTTTCGTAGTTAATCAAGTCTGGTATTGAAACATCAAGTGCAATAGCCAGCTTATCAAGAATAGTGATATCCATTCTCTTTTGACGTTCGCCTTTTTCGATTTGATTATAGTAACTTTCCGAAATGTCAAGTTTGTCGGCTAATTGTTTTTGGGTAAGCCCCTTTTCTTTTCGCAAAGAAACAAGATACTCTCGCACACATAACACCCCCATTCTTTGCGTTTTGCAATCGATTGTATTTTGATTATAGCACATACTTTGCGTTTTGTCAAGTCTTTTCTAAAAATATTTTGACATTTTGCAAAGTTCTATAAAAAACACTTGACTTTGCATTTTGCAAATGATATACTAATAATTGAAAGGAGGGGTGAATATGGAGAAGCTTAAAGAATTACGAAAAGAGAAGGGCATATCGTTAAAAGAGTTGGGCTCTATTATTGGAGCTGCGGAAAGTACGATGTCCTTATACGAAAACGGTAAAAGACAGCCTGATTACGAAACCCTCTTAAAACTTGCAGAATATTTCGGTGTGACAGTAGATTATTTACTGCGTGGCGAAAATGCAACCGAACGCCTACCTGAGGAGTTAGTAATACTAAATCGCAATGCCAAGAAATGGTCGCCTGAAAAGCGTGAAAAACTCCTTGAAATGGCACGATTAATGTTCAAGGAGGATTTTGATGATTAATAAGCCAGATTATTTTAGAGCAACAAATGCCGCTTATAACACATTGTTAACATTTGGTAATGGGAGTCCACAGATTGACATAATTAAAGTGCTGAATATGATGCCAAATGTAAAGGTTCACACATACACTGAATTAATGAAAAAATTTTTGGTATCAAATAACGAACTGTGCGATTTGGCTCAAAGTAATTTTGGTTGTTTTATCTACGGAAAAAACACCTTTCGCAAAGAGGTGTGGTACAACGATTGGAAGGACGAAAGGACTTGCAGATTTACGTTGGCTCATGAACTAGGTCATATTGTTCTCGGTCATTTAGAAGACGGAAACATTGAAAACAAAGAGGCGGACTGCTTTGCTAGAAACCTTCTGTGTCCTGTTCCAATCGCCGATAGATATGGATTAAAAACAATCGAAGATTATCAATTATCGTTCAGAGTCAATGTGCCTGTAGCTGAAATTGCAATTAAACTTAAAGGCTCGGATTCTTATTACATTACTGTACACAATTATAACGAAATTAACATCAAATTAATGCAACACCTACTTACTCCTCAAACTACATAACGCACTAACTCAGAAAGCGTTAGTACCTAATTGTTCATAAAAACAGGAATCCTTTCAAAAGCCAAACTTAAACCTTATTTTTCGATAAAGAAAGGAATACATAATGGGATTATTTGATTTTTTCAAAACAAGCACAAACAATAAACGAATGATTGCTTTTAACACCAATGTTTCCCCCGACAAATACGCTACCGAAACTCACCCAAACGGGAAATATAATTTCACTTGTATAACATCTAGCGAAAACAAAACTATTATTTCTTTGCTCAATGAAGCAAATAAATTCCCATTAGAACAGTGTGGAATTGCACTGGCGTTTTTCGGCAAAGCAACAACACACAAGTCGAGATATATCATCAATCAAATTATTATCGAGCACGCAAAACGATTTGATTCTCCACTTAATACCGCTGCTAAGTTCATCGCACTCTCTCAAAAAGGCAGTTTTTTCCGTAAAGAAGCAATAGAAGCATTTGAGAGGATACCAAAACAGCTTAGCTTTCCTAAAATTCCTTATGGGGATAACTCATATATGTATTCGTGGGGAGAACTGTATTTAATTGCTTCAGAACTGTACCAAAAAGAATATCAGTATGATAAAGCAATTGAGGCTATTGAGAAAAGCAGAGTGAACGGTTGGTATTGCGATGTCTGCACAAGAATACACGCTGAAATATTGATGAAAATTGACATCAACCAAGCTGTAAAGTATTTGCAGAACAGTATTGCGGCAGACTCACAATTATCTAACCTGAAGCCAACACTAAATGAATATAAGGAGAAAGCCGCTAAAGGTTATAAATTCAAGCCAAGAAAAGCGGCACACGAAGATAATACAGAGATAGAGCAACAACTTCAACAGCTTGCTTATCGGTATTTGAAAACAGAATAATTCACAAAAAAACTCCCCTGCTCCACATCAGAGCAGGGGAAAGAAAAAACTGTCATTTAGTCAACGACAGCAAGGAGGGATAAAGTGGAAACCATTTCACTGATAGTTTCAATAGTTGGAACTGTTTCAGGCGTTGCCGGCTTAGTAATTACCATTTTCACCTGGAATAACACAAGAAAAATTACCAAAATGGTCGAAGCCGATAAAATAAAACGTGAATATAATACCAAACACCCAGTATATGTTAATTCATTACAAACCACTTTAACGGCATTGAAGCAAGGCGAAAACAAATACTTTATTGTTACAGATTTACTTAGAACCTGTAAAGCCATTCGAACGTTTAATGACAACTGGGGATCTGAACACAAAGAAGTGATAAACAATTTCATTGAAGAGCTTGATAGCATTCCTAAAAACCAAAGCATAGACGTAGCAACAAGCACAAAACTTCAAGATACTCTTACAGAAATTGAACTAATGATGGAAAGGATAGGTGTATTAAATGATATCAGATAAATTTCAAAG